>DASUMD010000218.1:0-2995 GCA_036277875.1 Nitrososphaeraceae archaeon | reverse complement strand
TAGAAACTCAGAATTTTAGACACAGAAAAAATACCTTATCACAGACTATTGCAAATAAGAAAAAAAGTCAAGTAAGTATTGAAAAGGAACTTGATGAAATGAAAAATGTTGGAAAGCTTATGCAAAATGTAGAATCCAAGAAGGAAATGATAGAAAAAAGATATTCTGAATTAATTTACTCGATCCCCAACATGTTAGACGAGTCAGTCCCAACCGGAGATAGTGAGGAGGATAATATTGTTATCAGGACGTACAATGATTACCTTAAATCAGGATCCAAGAAGGACCACGTTGATTTGGCGAACTCACTTGGATTGATCGATTTGGAAAGTGCAGCAAAAATATCTGGAGCTAGATTCTATTTCCTAAAAAAAGAACTTGTCAAAATGAACCAAGCCTTGATAAACTATGCACTAGACTTTCTTGAAGGATATGGATACCAATTGATTCAACCTCCATTCATGCTAAAAAATGATGCAATTAAAGGTTCGATCATCATGGATGATTTTGAAGACGTTATTTACAAAATTGAAAATGAAGATCTGTATATGATTGGCACATCGGAACATGCAATGGCTTCTTTGCACATGGATGAAATTTTGGATTCAGGAAAACTTCCATTGAAGTATGCTAGTATTAGTCCGTGCTTCAGGAAAGAGGCTGGTGCACATGGCAAAGACATGAAGGGAATTTTTAGGGTTCATCAGTTTGAAAAAGTGGAACAATTCGTCATCTCAGATTCTGCAAATTCCTTTGAAGAGCATGAAAGATTGTTGATGATCACAGAAAGATTTTATCAAAATTTGGAAATTCCGTTTAGAGTGGTACTATTGTGTAGTGCCGATACAGGTAAGGTATCGTCAAAAACTTATGACATCGAGGCATGGATGCCTGGACAAAACAAGTATAGAGAAATAGGATCATGTTCTAATTGTATTGACTTCCAGTCCAGGCGACTTGGTATACGTCATAGAGAAAGGACCAACGAAGAAACTCGACTGGTGCATACACTTAATTGTACTCTTGTCGCCACTGAGCGTACTATGGTTGCAATACTTGAGAATTATCAAACAAATAGTCATACAGTAATAATCCCAAATGTATTAAGGAAATACATGGGAGACATCAAAGAGATCAAATAAGGATAAGCTACATTTCATAGGTACCGGATGTCGATTGATAAAGATGCGTCTAATGTAATTTTTTTATAGTTTGTTGCAAAAAGAAAGGTAACGCTTCAACTACAGCTGGTGGGCATGATTGTTGCAGGCTCCTGTTCCAACTACTTATTAGTTCTGGCGACCAGCTGTAATTTTGGACTAATATCCATATCTTAATTCATGAACCAAATCTGATGATTAAATCAAAAACAAATTTTCGATTACGCTGGATTATCGCGATATTAGATTAAACTTATGTTAAAGTCGCTATACTAATATTCTTAAAATCTTCGTAAAACTTTTGGTTTGAGTAATTCTGGATGCTCCTTTAAGCTTCTTATTAATAAAATCATTTTTTCCTTGTCTACTGGCAAATTGCCACCAATGGAATAAACGTTCGATGCATGATTAGCCCTAAAGACAATAGTCGAAGTAGAGCTAATGCTGCTTAATAACAATTCAAGCTCATTTAGTATCAATGCATCATCTAATGATTCAAATGGTTCACCAAATTTTTCCATAAACTCATCGTGTACTCCATCTTCAAGAATTAATGTCAGAGCAGCTAAAAAGTTTGGCGAAACTTCACTTACAACTCGGGCTGTTTCCTTCATATGTTCTTTTGAATATTTTTTACCACCAACCCCCAAGATAATCATACATGAAATAATGAAACCACTTTTTTTAGCCCTATTGCATGCATCTATGATACCTTTTGAAGTAGCTCCTTTCGTAATCTTCTTAAGAAGAACATCATTGCCTGTTTCTACCCCCACATACAACATGTTCAGTCCCTTATTGTTCAACATTGTCAGATCGTCGGAACTCTTCTGAAGGAGATTTTTAGGCATTGCATAACAAGAAATTCGCTTTAAATTTGGAAATTTTTCTCTAATATAATCCAATATTTGAACCAATTTTTCTGTGCGAAGATTTAGGGCGTCCCCATCGGCTAGAAAAATTTTTTCAGTGTCGGGGTATGATTTTGATACAATATCTATTTCACTCTTAATTTCTTCCCACGGTCTCTCAGAATATTCTTTAGACCTGTACATATTGCAAAATGAGCATTTGTTAAATGAACATCCCAAAGTAACCTGAAAAATAATTGAATTGGACTCTGATGGTGGCCTATATAGTGGATAATCATATCCCAGTTCAATCATGGTAAATATTAATAATGTTATGCAATTTAACTTGTGTGGAAAAACTATTGAGCACTTCTGATCAGGTTTGAGTTGGGAAAATTAACATATTTCATGGCCGAATTATATACAACGCCGATTTAACTTCATATATCCATTTTCCGCTTATTGAAGTGATATGACTTTTGAGACATAAGAGACTTCAGGGATTATATTTATTATTTACACAAGTTATACACAAATCACTTAAAATTACGAAATGAAAAATAATGAAATTGTTGAAATATTTCGCGAGATCTCGTATCTTATCCAAATAGCAGAAAAAGATCCAAATACGATCTACAAGATTAGAGCGTATGATAAAGCTGCCGATGTGATTGAAAATTTGTCATTGAGTATTGAGGAAATTTATCTTAAAGATGGTGTTCAGGGCCTTAGAAAAATACCATCGGTAGGTAATGCTATTTCATCCAAAATAGAGGAACTTATCAAATCAAATAAAATTGCTTATCATGAAGAATTAAAGAGAAAGATACCTATAAGGATATCTGAATTTTCCAAATTGAGGGGAGTTGGTCCCAGGACGATGAAGATACTTTACGAGAAATTAAAGATCACCAGCATTTCTGAGTTAGAGAAAGCAGCATCGGAAGGAAAAATTTCAAAGTTAAAGGGTTTTTCAAAGACTAA
>DASUMD010000217.1:0-2381 GCA_036277875.1 Nitrososphaeraceae archaeon | reverse complement strand
GTTGACTTGTCTCTTCTTGAGTGATTTGGCAACTAGTGTTGCTCCCTCACCAGTACCAATTAACAATACTTTCTTATTTTGAAAATTATCAAAATATTCCTCAGCCAAATTAACTGCCATTGAACCTATCGATACGCTCCCTTTATTCAAACCAGTGTTAGTTCTAATTCTACTCCCAACCTTTATCGCATGTTCAAAAATTATCGGGACAAATAAATCAACATAGCAATTCTGGCGGGAATATTCAAAAGCCCTTTTAACTTGACCCAAAATTTGATCTTCTCCTACTACGAGTGATTCAAGTCCTGAAGTCAGCCTGAGGAGATGATGAATTGCACCTTTGTCTTCATCAATTTCGGCAAATTCAAATGACAAATCTTCGAGTCCAGTAATGCTTTTCCAAGTATCAAAAATCTTTTCGACATCTATCATTTCTAAGGCAAAAAATAATTCGACTCTATTGCACGTTTGTAGTATGACACACTCTCGTATATAGCCACTGGTCAAGAATACTCGATGCGCCTTTGCGATATCCTTGAACGTAAATTTTTCGAGTTGGTGGATTGGGGCTTTCTTGTGAGTTACCCTCACGTTCAATAGTTTTAGCTCATTGGTAATTACTGAATTCATGTTTTTCTCATATTTTCCCAATTTTTCAACATGTGTAATGCAGTCATTTTTGCTTCGCCGAGCTTATTTGATCTTAACAAATGTTGGATATTTTTATCTTTTATTAATGAATATAAGAATTCCTTTCTCTCTTTCACCGTATCTAATTTTTGCTTTGCTCTTTTGCGAGCATATTCCTGTAAGATGATGTTGCTAATATCTGAATCACTAATACTCTTATGCACCATCCTTTCTATTTTCATCCTTATTTTTCTAGCCATTATTGGACTTTTTCCAGACGTCGAAATTGCCACTTGTATCAGACCTTCAACATTCACCAGCGACGCGTAGGAGAAATCACTTATTTTAGGATCATCTGCCGCATAGACAAATGCTCCCATAGATTTTCCCTTCTCTACGAGTTTTCTATTTAGGACTTTATCATCAGTTGCAGCCAAAATCAGGAAAACATTTCTAAATCCATTTAAAATTTCAACATCTTTAATTCTGCTTTTTATTAATTTAATTCTTCCATCAGCCATCATTTTTTTGAGTTGATTATTTAGTCTACTTGTTATTACTGTTATTTCACATTCTTGGTCCAAAAGTCCGTGTATCTTGCGTAGGCCCTCGGTACCACCGCCTATTACAACCGCCTTCTTATTGTTTACGTTAAGGTCGACTATCAATTAGGTGCACCTGATGTGAACTATGCATTTGATGCTCATGTCTTTATTTAATCATTCCATAGGGCTATTGCGATCATATTATCAATACTTCTAGTTTGAATGACCTTTTTCACATCCATTGGAAATATCATATAGTATATATACCATAACGACGTTATAATTCTTAATGACCTCAGATCTGAATATGGATTATAGTAAGTATGACTTCAAGGATTCTACAGAGCTGTACGTATATTTAAGCAAGAAGGGGCTTTCAAGGGGAACAGTTGAAGAGATTAGCAAACTTAAGGGTGAGCCAGACTGGATGAGAGAATTTAGATTACGCGCTTATGAAGTTTTTCTTAGCAAACCAATGCCAAATTGGGGCGGTGATCTGTCACATATTGATTTTCAAAATATTTACTATTATGCTAAGGCGTCTGAGAAACAAAGTAAGAGTTGGGAAGAGGTTCCAGAATCAGTAAGGAACACTTTTGAAAAATTAGGAATTCCTGAAGCAGAAAGAAAATTCCTTGCTGGAGTTGGAGCACAATACGAATCAGAGGTTGTATATCATAATCTTAGAGAAGATTTAGAAAAACAAGGGGTAATATTTGTAGATACTGATACTGCAGTAAAGAAATATCCTGACATTTTAAAGAAACACTTTGGTAAGGTTATTCCTCCGGAAGATAACAAATTTGCAGCCTTAAACAGTGCTGTATGGTCCGGGGGATCATTCATTTATGTTCCACGAAATGTAAAGATTGATCTTCCTCTTCAAGCATATTTCAGAATCAATGCAGAAAATATTGGCCAGTTTGAAAGAACTCTTATCATAGCTGATGAAGGCGCAGAGGTGCACTATATAGAAGGATGCACAGCTCCAGTATACACAACTGAATCACTTCATTCTGCAGTTGTAGAGTTAATCGCAAAGAGAGGTGCAAAAATAAGATATACTACTATTCAAAATTGGAGCAAAGACGTGTACAACTTGGTCACAAAGAGGGCATATGCATATGAGAATGCAACAGTTGAGTGGATTGATGGCAACCTTGGAAGTAAGTTAACAATGAAATATCCGGGTGTCTATATGCTTGG
>DASUMD010000216.1:0-4450 GCA_036277875.1 Nitrososphaeraceae archaeon | reverse complement strand
AGCAATAGTGGCGCTGAGTCTATTGAAGCTGCCTTAAAATTCTCACGAAAATATTCACAAAAAAGTGGAGTAATTTCCATGTATGGTGGTTACCATGGAAAAACCTTTGGTGCATTATCTGTGACACACAATTCTAAATATCGTAAATCATTTAATCCCCTACTAGAGGGAGTAAAATTTGTTCCTTTTGGAGATATATCGTCGCTTACTGATGCGATAGATGAAAGCATTGGTACTGTAATTCTCGAACCAATCCAAGGAGAATCTGGAATAATTATGCCTCCAGAAGGCTATGTTAAAGCGGTCCGAGACTTATGTACTCAGAAAAAACTGGTATTGATCTTTGATGAAATACAAACTGGGCTTGGACGAACAGGTAAAATGTGGGCAGGTCAAAATTGGAATGCTGTTCCTGACATTATGTGTATAGCAAAGGGTATTGCTTCAGGTGTTCCCGCTGGTGTAACATTTGTCAAGGATGAAATAGCCAACTGTATGAACCTTGGAGAACATTCTTCGACTTTTGCAGGAAATCCAATTGCATCTTCTGCAGGCAATGCCACGATAGACACAATAATAAAGAAAGATCTGGTAACCAAAGCCTCCGATACAGGTACTTATTTCAAGAACAAACTCATTGAATTGAAGCAAAAACATCCTATTATAAGGGACGTAAGAGGGATGGGGATGATGCTTGCCGTAGAATCGCGTTTTGATGTCCGAGACATATTAATGGATGGCATAAAAAACGGCTTATTGATGTTATATTCTGGAAGAACAATAATACGGCTCCTCCCACCTTTGGTTATGAAGAAAGAACAGGTAAGTAGAGCTATTGATATAATGGATGAGATTCTAAGTGTCGAGGAGAAGAGGCGCAATGTCAAAGGATAATGAATTTGATCAACGGATTCTTGAGATCCTCCGTATAGATTCTAGAAAATCTTTTGTGGATATAGGAAAAGAGCTCGGTTTGTCTGAATCTGCGATAAGAAGAAGGATTAAGAATTTAATTGACGATGGATCAATATCTAGGTTCACTATTGAGGAAAATGCAGGCAAAAAAACTAGCGCCATAACATTACTCTCTGTAGGATCAACCACTGACACAAACTCAGTTGCATCGAAACTCCAAAGCATCACGGGAGTCAAGGTCATCTATGAAATAACCGGACAATATGATATAGCGGTAATAATATCAGCCAATTCAATAAACGAAATTAACAGCAGCATTGATGACATAAGAAGAATTGAAGGTGTATCTGACACAGATACTGTGATTATTCTAAGAACACTTACGTAAGATACATATTAATCGAATAGCCGAAAAGATTTATATTGTATTCGAAATAAGCTCTATTTAAGCATAAATGTCACTAAATTCAGATGATCCTAACCATTTCGCGAACATATACAATCGAACTATATCTAATAAAGAAATAAGAATATTAGATTCGACACTCCGCGAGGGTGAGCAACATCCGGGAGTCTCATTTACAAATAAACAAAGAATCCAGATTGCCTGGTTATTGGACTCATTTGGTGTAAATCAAATTGAAATCAGTCCAGTCGTTTCCCATGATCATTTTGAAGCAACTAAAACAATAATCAAGCAGGGCCTCAAAGCAGATATTTTGGCCCACGTAAGGGCACTGAAATCTGATGTAGAAGTCGCTATAGACTGCAACGCAACGTGGGTTGCGACATATATGGGAATTTCAGACATACACCTTTCTACAAAACTAAAGATTTCAAGAGAGGAAGCGAAAATCAGGGCACTTGAAGTTGCAGATTTTATAAAATCTCATGGATTAAAATCTCGTTTTACGATGGAGGATGCAAGTAGGACGGATCCGTCATTCTTAGTAGAAATGTGTAAAGAAATGAATTCACGAGGAATTGAAAGAATAAGCATTCCCGATACTGTTGGAATAATGCGTCCGCAAGGAATGTACAACCTGGTTAAGATGGTGTATGATAGTATTGATACGAAAATTTCATCGCTTGATGTGCATTGCCATAACGATGTCGGATTAGCGTTGGCAAATGCACTTTCAGGATGTGAAGCAGGAGCCAATCAGATCCACACGACTATTGATGGATTTGGCGAAAGAACTGGAATTCCATCCCTAGCGGAGACAGCGGTTGCTTTAAGCGTCATTTATGGAATTCCTAATGAGTTTAGGTTGCATATGCTAAAGGACCTTTCAAGAACAATTGTTGCTTATACACATATTGAAACTCCTGAATCCAAACCAATAGTTGGTGAAAGCGCGTATAAGCATAAAGCAGGCACGCATTTGGCTGCGATTCTGCAAAATCCATCGGCATATGAGATCCTCGAACCTCGACTAGTTGGAAATAGAAGAAAAATTGTCTTTGGGGAATTGGCTGGAAAAAACGGCGCAGCTTATCTGCTATCTTTGCTTGGACTTGAATCTACAAAGGTTGAAGCAGCAAAAATGGCAAAGGGTCTGAAAGAACTGCGTATGGGAGATATCTTGGAATTATACCTTGACGAAAGATTAGAAAGAAAAATACTTAACGATGCATTATCAAAGTAGAGGAGATAGTAATGATAAAATGCACTGAATGTGATGCAGAAATCAAAATACCCGATGATGCAATGGAAAACGAAATTGTGACATGTCCTGATTGTGGTGCCAGTTATGAGTTAATAAAATCAAGCGATGGGTTTACCATAAGACCTGCACAATCTGTCGGAGAGGATTGGGGAGAGTGAAAGGAAATAACAAAGAAACTTCTTTTTTCATCCTTTATGACCAACTAAGATGGGAAGAAAAATCGTTAATTGAAACTGCGAAAAAAAAAGATATCAAACTAGAAGTCATTAATTGTAGAGAAAATTCAATCGAGCTGGACAAAGACAAATCAATTTATTGTAATGACATTATACTGCAGAGATGTGTAAGTTATTATAATAATCTGCATTCAACCGCGGCATTTGAGGGACTTGGGGCAAAGATGATAAATTCTCTTCATACTGCTATCATGTGCGGAAATAAACTATTTACTCATATGGAATTGTCAAAATCTGGAATAGCTATACCAAAGGCATTTTGTGCCTTTTCCAATCGGTCTGCCATGAATATCCTAAATAAGAACGGATACCCAAAGGTTATCAAACCTGTGGTTGGTAGCTGGGGAAGAATGATCGCGTTACTAAAGGATAAAGAGGCAGCTGAAGCAGTGATAGAAGACAGGGAACATATGTATCCATTATATCATGTATTTTATTTTGAAGAATTTGTTAAAAGACCTCCCAGAGATATTAGATGTATTGTAGTAGGAGATAGGGTGGTTGCAGCGATCTATAGATACTCAGGAGACAACGAATGGAAGACTAACATGGCTCTTGGAGGAAAAGCAGAAGCTTGCAAAGTAACAAACGAAATGGAAGATCTTTGTTTAAGAGCAGCAAAGACGATGAAGGGGGAGATTTTAGGAGTGGATTTAATGGAAAGTGAAAATGGCCTCCTTGTGCATGAAGTAAACAATACTACAGAATTCAAGAATACGGTAAGGGTAACTGAAGTAGATATTCCATCTCTCATTATTGATCACCTAATAAACTCCAATAAATAATTAGCAAAATTGATTTCTTCAACATATGCGATTGAATTACTGAAAAAGGCTCTTGAAATATACACACCTTCTAGATCAGAAGCGCAGTTAGCTAACTTGATAAAGGAAAAATGTTTGGATGATCTAGGATTTGAAAAAGTAAGTATTGATAGCGTTGGTAATGTGATTGCAACCAAGGGTAGCGGTAGTCCGAGAATGCTTTTATGTGGACATATGGACACTGTGCCGGGGCATATACCGGTTAGAATCGATTCTGGTTTCCTCCTTGGTCGAGGAGCATCTGATGCCAAGGCCCCTCTTATATCCATGCTCCTTGCATGCTCGGAATTCAAACAGAGAGGAACGATCATATTTGCAGGGGTTGTTGATGAAGAAGGGAACGCTACTGGGATTAAGGAGTTGGTCAAGAATAAATTGTCTGTTGATTACGCAATATTTGGAGAACCAAGTGGAATTGATAAAATTACTGTATCGTATAAGGGAAGGCTTGCATTAAGACTTACATGCGATGTCCTAGATAGTGCACATGCTAGTGCGCCGTGGCTATCGAAAAATTCTATCGAGGAGGTATATGAAGTTTGGAAAATGCTTAGTAATGAGATTTCATCAAAATATATCAAGACTGATAAAAAAAGTGAATCTGTGAGCCTTAGTCTCACAGAAATTTCTGGAGGTTCGAGTCACAATGTTACACCTCAAAAATGTAAGATTACGATAGACATACGAGTACCAAATGGAGTAAAGTGCTTGGAAGTACTGAATTTCTTGGATAATTCAATAAGGAATATTTCAGAAATAAGAAAGGTGAAAATTACTTACCGAATTGAGGATATGACAGAACCCT
>DASUMD010000215.1:0-2253 GCA_036277875.1 Nitrososphaeraceae archaeon | reverse complement strand
GTTAACAAAATCAGAATAATGAAAAAGGAAAACAAAAAGTTTGGTGTAGTGATAGTAGATGGAATTAGAAGTATGGCAGAGGTACAAGTTCTAAAACGGGTGGGCAATGTTAAATTGCTAGCTATTCACGGATCAACACTTACAAGATATTCACATGTTAAAGAAAGGGCAAGGTCAGATGTACCATCTAATATAGGTGAATTCGACAAACGCGATCGGGTCGAAATGGAGGTTGGAATAAGCAATGCCATAGCCTTAGCAGATGAAACTATATCAAATAATGATATTTCAATATCAGAACTATGTGAACGAAGTTTCCTTATGGTTCAAAAATGGATTCAAGAAAACGGAATAAGATAGGGTAATAGTGATTATAATTGTCAGGGAAAATTAATGATCTTCAAGATGAGAATGTTGAATTAAGGGTAGAAACAATACTCAATCTTTCTGAAGATCCGGAAAAAGTAAAAAAATGTCTGGTGAACGTTGTTAATGGATGCCGACCTGTAACAAAAGACGGACACGTGGAAGCTACCTGTAGTGGAATTATGTCATTACACCATATTCGAGTCGGGGTAAGATCAAAATCCTCTTTGGGAGTTTTTAGAAAGCTTTTAGAATGGAATAGAAAAGGTAATGCAACGTGGTTTTTATTGAACAAACAGGCAGCTTACAGCGGTGTGATATCATTAGTTGAGCACTATGAAGAGTCGCCTCTTGGTCCCATAAGAGTTACAATAACTAGCAAAAGTCTTGACACAATAATAGAGTGGTTATTGTTAAGTAGAGGATAGAAGATCTTATTTATTTATTATTTATATATACTAATTATAGGAACTATACCATTTGAGTGAAATGAAAATGGATGAACTTTAAACAAGACAGCGTATGATCAACCATTCTTCTCCAATATATAGTGGCCAAAATATTCCAATTCAATTCTCATTATATCTTTTCTATTTTCTGCAGTGGAATAATCTTCTAATGCATCGTGATTTAATTCTAGAAATGTATGACCCCATTTGAATTTGTCAAGTAAACTCGAAGCAATTTTTTTCTCCCCCAGTACATAATAACACGCTGCTAGAGATTCAACGCTTGATAGTTTACCTAGCCTTGCATAATTTATGGGATTGCCTGCCAACAATGCAGGTATTTTTCGTGGAATTCCTTTCGTCAAATATTTATGATTTGTCAATACGCTTTCCGCTTTATTCCATGAACAGTCAATTACACAGATAGAATCCGCCATAGCCTTGTCAGTTTTGCAAACAACTTCACTGGCAAAAGGATTCAATACTAGCATGTTATGCCTTATAGAATGAGTTGGTAAGACCGAGCCAAATCTTATCAATTTCAATGCGCTACATTTTTTTGGATCGTCCTGATTTAGCAAAAGTGCAAATGATTGTATCAACTATGGCTTGTTCATTATAGACAACTATCAATAAAATAGTTTCGACATTTTGATCAGTTATTGTTTGGATCAGTATGGATCAGAATCGTAACATTAAAAATCATGAATTTTGGAATATTACTGTTGCCACAGATAAATAAAATCACAGTTTTGGGCTCCGGAATAATGGGTCATGGTATAGCACAGGTATCTGCAATGAATGGATATAATGTAGTATTGCGCGATATAGAGGAAAGATTTTTGGAAAGTGCAATGAATAAGATAAGATGGTCATTAGATAAACTAGTTGAAAAAAATAAGATAAACAAGCAGGAATCAGATAAGATTCATGGTAGAATAAAACCAATTGTCGAGCTGAAAGAGGCTTTGGATGACGCTGACTTGCTTATTGAAGCGGTTCCAGAAGATCTTAAACTAAAGAAAAAGGTTTATTCTGAAGTAGACCAGTTTGCTCAAGAAAAGACAATTTATTCATCCAACACAAGCACTTTACCAATTAGCGAGATATCTCAATTGACCAGTAGACCGGACAGATTTATAGGACTACACTTCTTTAATCCGCCACAATTGATGAAATTGGTCGAGGTTATTCCAGGGGCAAGTACTGCCCAATCAATTGTTGAACTTGGAATCAATTTTGTAAAATCATTGTCAAAGGATCCTATTTTGTGTAACAAGGATGTTCCTGGATTTATTGTAAATAGAATTTTCATTCCTTTAGTGCACGAGGCTGCATACTGCTTAGAGAATGACAGCAAAAGTATGACTCAAATTGACTCGGCAGTGAAATTTAAAATGTATCTACCAATGGGTATATTTGAATTGGCCGACTATAC
>DASUMD010000214.1:0-2900 GCA_036277875.1 Nitrososphaeraceae archaeon | reverse complement strand
GATCGATATCATCATAAAACCTTGCTTTGCTTAATATTTCCTCGAGCTTACCTTTTCTCTTTCTCATTCTTTATAATACATTAGACCTCCACAATCAATTATTTTTTTTATCAATGGAGGAAAAGGAGAGATGGAGAATTTTTTTCCATTTGTTACGTCATGAATTTGATTTTTTTCAATGTCAATTTCCAGCGTGTCCTTGTCAGAGATTTGTTCTAATGTAGATTTTTGCACTTCTAAAGGCAATAAATATCCACCGTCAACGCAGTTACGATAAAAGATTCGTGCAAATGAAGGAGCAATGACTGCAGTGATTCCAGAATGAGAAAGCGCTATTGGAGCATGTTCCCTACTTGATCCACATCCAAAGTTATTTCCCGCAAGGAGAAAATCGCCCTTTGAGACCTTTTTTGAAAAATCAGAATCGATTCCTTCCATGGCATGTTTTGATAATTCATAATGATCATGGATCTTCAAATAAGGACCTGGAAGTATTACATCTGTGTCTATATTATCCCTATCGTATTTATGAACAGTTCCTTTCAGAGTCATTTCGATGCATCCCTTGGATCAGTTATTTTGCCTGTGAGTGCAGAAGCGGCAACTACTAGGGGTGACGCAAGATATGTTTGGGATTCGACATGTCCCATCCTTCCTGGAAAATTCCTGTTAGTAGTGCTGACACAGACTTCATCCTTGTCTAAAACTCCCATGTGAGCCCCACAGCAAGCGCCACAGGTAGGAGGGCCGACAACAGCCCCTGCCTCCATAAAGATACCAATCAATCCTTCCTTCAATGCTTTAATGTAGATAGATTGAGCGGCAGGTAAAACTTCAGTCCGTATCTTTACTTTTTTCCCCTTTAATATTTGAGCAGCTGATCTCAAATCTTCCAATTTTGCTCCAGTACAGGATCCTATATAGGCCTTGTTCACTTCGACGTCTTGCAGTTCTCTAGCAACTACTGCATTTTGTGGTGAATAAGGTTTTGCCACAATCGGCTCAAGTTTTTCGATTTCATAAGTATACTCTTCTAGATAATGGCGGTCATCTCCCAAAATTGGCCTGTATGAAGTTGCGGTTCTCTGGCGGAGATATTCGTCCGTAACAGCATCTGGTTCGATTACGCCATTTTTTGCTCCCGCCTCTGTGGTCATGTTTGTGAGTGTTAGTCTTTCTTCCATACCCATCTCGCTAACGGCATTTCCGGAAAATTCCATGGCTTTATAATTTGCTCCGTCAGTTCCAATATCACTTATTATTTTTAATATGATATCCTTAGCCATAAGGTGCGCCGGCTTTTTTCCAACTAGTTTAAACAACATTGTTTCAGGAACCTTAAGCCAAATCCGTCCATTCATCATTGCATAAGCAATATCAGTGTGCCCCAAACCTATTGCCAAGGCCCCAAGAGCTCCCGTTGTATTGGTATGAGAATCACCTCCGACATAGAATTCTCCAGGTAGTACTAATGCTTCCTCATGTGATAGCGTATGGCAAATGCCATACTGACCAAGTCCATATTTAAAATGCTTTTTGATTCCAAATTTTTTTGCCCAGTCTGTTAGTTTTGTTATATTTTCCGCAGAAATCTTATCTACAGAAGGTACAAAATGGTCTTCGGAGATCCAAATTTTGTCCGGATTCCATACATTTTCAAGATGAATTCCTTTTTTAGACCATTCTTCGAATACCTTAATCACTCCTGGACCAGAAACATCATGGACCATTAACTTGTCCACATCGGCGAAAACTACATCACCAGGACTAACCGTATTTTTATTCGAAGCACGCGCAATTATTTTCTCTGTAATATTCATTTTTCAAAGATCAACATAAATCCTTCATTGACTTTAATAATTTTTCCTGAACACAAATATTGTCAGATGGATCTTTATAAGTAAATGGAAATTTTCCCTATAAAGATCCCAAAAAAAGATTCAGGGTTCGATCTTTTTAGAACAATAGTTGAATCAAAATTTCAATTTCAGGAGAATGATATTCTAGTACTTTCAAGCAAATTTGTTTCAATGAGTGAGGGTTCTCTTATCGATTTGAAGTGCGTCAAGGTAAGCAAAAGAGCGATGACACTTGCTTCAAGGTTTAAAATGGATAAGAGAATCGCACAAGTTACCTTGCAGGAATCTGACCACATAGTTTCAGGGATTCCAGGTTTCCTTTTGAGTATAAACGATGGGATGATAGCACCCAATGCAGGGATTGACAAATCAAATTGCCCTGCTGGGAAAATCGTATTGTATCCTAAAGACTGTTTTAAGTCTGCTAAAGAACTACGCAAAAAATTTTTCAAAAAGTTTGGAATAAATGTTGGGATTGTGATATCGGACAGCAGACTAATGCCAACAAGGATGGGCTGTACTGGAATTGCAATAGGAGTTTCTGGCTTTAACCCGGTAGATGACGAGAGAGGCAAGAAGGATCTGTTTGGAAAGAAATTAAGGGTGACTTTCAAAGCTACTGCGGACTGTCTTGCGACTATTGGGGTATTTGTAATGGGAGAGAGCAATGAATCAATCCCAATTGTTGTTATACGGGGAGCAAATGTTAAAAAAACTGAGCGTAACTTGAGTATGAAAGATATGACTGTTAGCCCAAAAGTAGATATTTACCTAAGAAATATGCCTCTCATCAATTTCTAGAAAATTGTCTAATTCCATAGCCTTTTAATATTACTTGTAGTGCATGATGTTAGTTAGTAGGATGTCAGAATTTCTTACTAGTTATCCAAGAACAATAAACTTGCTGAAGGGATTCAGCGAGTTCATTCGGCATGAAGAAATTCAATTTGATCATCTCAGTCTGATGGTAAAGGTAAGAAAAGAAGAGTTGATAAAAACATTGTTTGCTGAAGGATTCAAAAAGGTAAAATTGGAAAACAA
>DASUMD010000213.1:0-8524 GCA_036277875.1 Nitrososphaeraceae archaeon | reverse complement strand
CAAGCAATAAAAGCTGGCTTAACAGAGATAGGCGATATCTATATTGTAAATAAATCAGATTTGGAAGGAGCCACGATACTATTCAATATCATTTCAGACTTGGTAGGAAACAATAAAAAACTAGTGTTCAAGTGTTCAGCAAAGATGAATAAAGGAATTAAGGAATTAACAAAATCCTTAGTAAAATTATTGGACGATGAAACATACCAGGCAAGAGAAAAATCAATACTAGAGAATGAATTGAAAGATATGATTTTAAACTTAATTAAAGAAAAATCTATTGAAAAGATAATGAAAAGTCAAGAATACAGGAAACTTGTAACCAAAATCCTGAAGAAGGAAGTAGAACCATATAATGCAGCTTTAAATTTTGCTAATAAGATAATTGTATAGGAGGATAGAAAATTGGCAAAACAGGAGATAAAAAAATTTAAAACAGATTCAGGTATTCCTGTAAAGAGAATTTTTTCTTCAAAAGACGTTAGTAATATCACTGATAATGAAGAAGCCGGCAAATATCCGTATACAAGGGGACTTTATCCCGACATGTACCGAGAAAGAGTGTGGACTATGCGACAGTACAGTGGATTTGGAAGTGCAGAAGAAACTAACAATAGATTTCGATTCTTGTTGGAGCATGGCCAGACTGGGCTATCTCTAGCCTTTGATCTTCCAACGCAAACTGGTAGGAATTCCGACAATCCATACTCACAGGGCGAAGTTGGAAGGACGGGAGTTGCAATCAGTTCAATTGACAACATGATGACTTGTTTCCAAAATATACCGCTAGACAAGGTTAGTACTTCAATGACAATTAATTCGACTGCCTCAACTTTATTGTCCTTATACATCGTTGTTGCAGAATCGCAGGGCGTCTCATCTAATAATCTAAGGGGTACGACGCAAAATGATATCTTGAAGGAGTATATTGCTCGCAATACGTATATTTATCCTCCAAGAGAGTCGATGAGAATCATTGGAGATATGATTCAGTTTTGCTCTAAACATGTTCCGCAGTGGTATCCGATAAGCATCTCTGGATATCATATGCGAGAGGCAGGTTCAAATGCTATTCAAGAGTTAGCTTTTACATTCGCCAATGCAATAGAGTATATCAATACATGCGTATCAAGAGGGCTAAAGGTTGATGAATTTGCGCCACGTTTATCGTTCTTTTTCTGCTGCACTATGGAATTGTTTGAAGAGGTTGCCAAATTTAGAGCAGCCCGTCGCATCTATGCAAAAATTATGAAAGAAAGGTTCGGGGCAAAAAGCGATAAATCTACTCATCTACGATTTCATGTACAGACAAGCGGAGAATCTCTCACGGCACAGCAAGTGGATAACAACGTAGTGAGAGTCACACTAGAAGCATTGTCGGCAGTATTAGGAGGATGTCAATCCTTACACACAAACTCTAGAGACGAGGCATTGGCACTTCCAACTGAAGAATCGGTTAAGGTTGCCCTAAGAACTCAACAAATCATAGCAAATGAGACAGGTGTTACAAAGACTGTTGACCCTCTCTCAGGGTCTTATTATCTTGAATATCTGACATCTGAAATCGAAGAAGGAGTCGAGAGATATCTCAAAAATATAGAAAAGATTGGGGGATCTCTATCAGCAATAGAAACTGGTTTCTTTCAAGAAGAAATAAGACGTAATGCCTACCAATTGAAGAAAGAAGTTGACTATAATGATCGCATAATTGTAGGAGTAAACAAATTTCAAGATCAAAATGATGTAGAACCAAAATTAAATACAATAGACCCTGAAATAGAGATACGTCAAGTGAAAAAATTGAAAGAATTTAAGAAAAGCAGAGATCAAGCCAAAGTAAATTCTGAATTAAGCAAGTTGGAAAGATTTGCTGAAAAAGAAGATGAGAACCTTATGCCACATATTATTTCTGCAGTAAAAGCACACGTAACCCTGGGAGAGATAAGCGATGTTTTTGTCGATATATTTGGACGATATGAACCTAAATTCTCTTTTTGATGGTGACTTGAAATGAGAGTTGACCATGTAGCTATAGCGGTAAATAGTGTAAGTGAAGCCCTAAAGAACTACGAAAAGATTCTAAAAATTGATAAAATTGACATTGAGGAGGTTCCTACGGAAAGAGTGAAGGTTGCAATATTGAGGTTGGAAGATACGCGAATAGAATTGATGGAACCAACCGCTGAAGACAGTCCTATTAAAAAATTCTTGACAGATCGTGGCGAAGGGATTCATCATATAGCAATCACTGCAGATGATATTGAGAATGATGTCGAGAGAGCAAGTGCAAATGGGACAAGGATGATTGGGAATATTCGAACTGGTTCTTATGGGCGAAAAATAACTTTCATCCATCCAAAATCTATGAATGGTGTTTTGACAGAGTTCTGTCAAGCTCCACCTGGTAACAAAGAATAGTAACATTTAATATTCTTTTTTTACCTCAATCATAATTCAGAATTAGTCTACTTGCATCAATGCTAATTCAGGCAAGAGTCTAGATTGGCAAGTTGAATTTCACGAAACTAGTTTGGATATAAACATCCCGGTAAATTCATCAGTATGCATGTTACCTCCTATATCAATTGTTTTTAGGTTCTGTTCAAGGAGACTTATCAGCGTTTTTTCTATTTTTATCCCTAACTCAATGAGTCGATTTTCTTCGTTATTCTTGTTCTTACTGGCCAACCACTCAAGCATCATCTTTATGGATAGGAACATCGATGAAGGATTTGCAATGTTCTTGTCTGCTATATCGAATGCAGCACCGTGAACAGGTTCAAATATGGCGAATTTTTTTCCAATGTTTCCAGCAGGTGCTAATCCCAGGCCTCCAACAACTTGGGCCGCCTCGTCTGAGAGGATATCTCCAAACAGATTGGTTGTCAAGAGCACATCATATTTCTCAGGATTTCTAATCAAATTCATCGCACATGCATCTACATACGATTCACTAAATTCGACGTCAGGGAATTTTCTTGCGACTTCCTTACTAATTTTAGAAAACATGGTATCTCCAACTCTCATAACATTTGATTTGTGAACACAAACTACGCTTTTTTTAGCGTCTCTTCTCAAAGCCTCTTCAAAGGCATACTCTGCAATTTTTCTTGACGCCTCTGCTGTTGTTAGTCTTAAGCCTATGACTGCTTCATCTCCAATCGGAAATTCCCATCCCAAATAGAGATCTTCAGTGTTTTCTCTGACAACTACTAAATCCACCAGTGGATGAAGAGATTTTACATTTGGATATGATTTTGCCGGTCTAATATTGGCATATAGATCGAAATATCGCCTTAGTACTAGTATTACTTCTGCTGCATGTTCCCCTACAGGTGCCTTGAGACAAACATCTGATTTTTTTATGCTCTCAAATGAAAAATCCGGGAGTGCCTTATTGTACTTTACCAATGCATTATCTCCTGCTTCTACATTAACAATATCAAACTTTAAGCCAGAGTATTCACTGATACTATCAAGTAACATTTGACCTGAGTTAGCAAGATCAGGACCAATTCCGTCGCCATTAACTAATGAAATACTATATTTCGTCAATACTCATGACCTTGAGCTAGACAGATTTTAATTTTTTGAATACAGTACTTTTCTCAACATGAGTTTGTTTACTGCGTCTATCATTGCTTCTACCGATGCAACCACCACGTCTTCGCCTGATTTTCTGGAAGAAACAACGTTACCATCTAGATCCTCAGCCTTTATAGTAACTTCAGCCATTGCGTCTGATCCCCCTGTTATAGATCCAAGTCGATATTCCCTTATGCGAATATTTGCCATATCTACTGCAATTTTTTGTATGGCTTTAAGTGCTGCATCTACAGGACCAACCCCGGTTTCTGATGCAACCAAGTCCTTCCCATGGGTATTCAATCTTATTACTGCCGTAGGAATGATATTCATGCCAGTAATAATATGAAAATCGTAAAGTTTGAATTTCTCTTCGAATTTAGAATTGCCCATTACTTCGCTTGCAATTGATAAAAGTTGTGAAGTAGTAATAGACTTGCCTTTATCGGCGATGTCCTTCTGCTTTTCAATTATTTTATGCAATTGTTCCTCTGTAGGTTCGATTCCAAAATCAGTCAAAATTGCACGAATTCCATGAGTCCCTGCATGCTTTCCTGCCTGAAGCCATCTTTTTCTACCAACCAATTCGGGGTTAATTGGTTCGTAAGTAAGGGGATTATTTATGATTCCATGAGTATGAATTCCTGATTCGTGACCAAAAGCGTTTTCTCCGATAATAGCCTTGTTTGGTTGAACTATAACACCCATCGTATTTGAAACAAACTTTGAAATTTCGTACAGCAAATTTACTTTTATACTATGTCTTTTAGAATACAAACACTGCAAAGCCATAACAAATTCTTCTAATGAAGCATTTCCTGCTCTTTCCCCAATTCCGTTAATGGTAACATGTGCACAAGATGCTCCTGCATTTATTGCCGCTATAGAATTTGCAACGGCAAGACCAAAATCATTATGACAATGTACACTAATTGGAGTGTTCATTTTTGATCTTATTTCCTGAACGAGTGAAGTAAAATACTCTGGTGTCGAATATCCAACGGTATCTGGAATATCTATTCTATCTGCCCCCGAATCAGTTACTGCCTTAAAGACATCAATAAGATATTTTCTATCAGATCTTGTTGCGTCTTCCGCGGAAAATTCGACTTTTAATCCATGCGATTTTGCATATTCTACGGCCCATAGCGCTTTTTCCAAAACCTGCTCCCGCGACATTTTTAGTTTGTATTGCATATGAATATCAGAAGTGGCAATAAATGTATGAACATAATCTACACCACAATCTATAGCCGAATCTATGTCTGATTGAACAGTTCTAGCTAAGGCACAGACTTCTGTGTCTAGTTTGTGTCTTACAATGCTCTTTATTCCTTCCTTTTCACCGTCAGATACCACTGGGAATCCAGCTTCTATTGTGTCTACACCCAGATCAGACAGTTTTATTGCAATGTTGAGTTTTTGTTCCGGTGTTATAGAAACACCTGGTGTCTGCTCACCATCTCTTAATGTTGTATCAAATATCCTTACCTTTTGAGATTCCATGAATTACTCTCCTCTCTGAAGAGCGGATACACCGGTCCGAGCCATTTCTACTATATCATATTGTATGATTAGATTCTTAAATGCATCTATTTTATCTGGAGTTCCAATTACTTCCACGGTCACAGACTCCTTTCCTATATCCAAGATATTTGCTCTAAACACGTTGGCAAAATTAATGATTTCATTCCTATTTGTAAAGTCTTTGGCTCTTATCTTTATCAAGGCTAACTCTCTATAGACAGTATTATTGATGTCAAGGACATCCACTTCAACAATATCAATAAGTTTTCTCAATTGTTTAACTAGTTGATCAAGAATAGCTTCGTCTATCCTTGTTGTTATTGTCATTCTAGACAAGTCCGGTTTTTCGGTAATCCCTACTGTAATACTCTCTATATTGAAATTTCTTGCACGAAAGAGATTGGTAATGCGAAATAACACACCTGGTTTGTTTTCAACTAGCGATGAAATGATATACAGTGGTTTAGTTTTGAATTCTTTAGAACTCATGTACTATGCACCTGTTATCATATCCTTAAGTCCGGTACCGGGAGCAACAAATGGATATACGTCTTCTTCCGGATCGATCCTAATGTCAATTACAGTTGCAACGTCTGTTTTAAGTGCGCTTTTTATTGCTTTTTCTAGCTCGTCCATTGATTGGACGCTAAAGCCGCTTGCTCCATATGCTTCTGCAATCTTGACATAATCAGGACAGCTTTTTTGATGTACCCCCATATAGCGTCTATCATAAAAAGTTCTTTGCCACTGTGCAACCATACCCAACATATCATTGTTCAACAAGAATACTATTACCGGTAAATTCTCTAACACAGAAACTGCCAGTGAATTTTCAGTCATGTTAAACGAACCGTCACCAGCAACGTCTACAACGTGGACATCCGGTCTAGCAGCCTTTGCACCTATTGATGCTGGAAATCCAAATCCCATTGTTCCCAATCCAGTGGAGCTAAAGAAGGTCCCAGGGGAGATAACATCAAAGTGTAATGAAGTCCACATTTGACACTGTCCCACTTCCGTTGTTACTATCGATTTAGCAGGCAGCAACTCTCTTAATTTTTTCAGTGCTTTTCTGGCAGTCATCTCTCTAGGGTAATCTTTGATATTTTGCGAAAAATAATCTATTAGCTCTCTTCTTCTTTTAAGCCAAGGGTTCTCGGTATTTTTCTTGACAGCCACTTTTGATAACATTTTAGCCATGGTCCTAAGTGCTGACTTTACATCACCAACGATGGCAATGTCTACTGATTTGTTTTTCCCTATTTCAGCTGGATCTATATCAAGATGAATAATATTCATTCCTTTACCAAATTCATCAAACCTCCCTACAGAACGATCTGAAAATCTAGCGCCTACCGCAAGTATGCAATCTGCTTCAAGTATTATTCTGTTTGCTTCTGCGTGTCCATGCATCCCTAT
The DNA here is from genome assembly GCA_036277875.1 of Nitrososphaeraceae archaeon. GTDB lineage: Archaea > Thermoproteota > Nitrososphaeria > Nitrososphaerales > Nitrososphaeraceae > TA-21. Next base: position 1,993 of record DASUMD010000213.1, on the reverse strand, counting down.
TGGACCCATTGCCAGAGGGTGGTTTTCAGGAAAAGCTCCCTTTCCCTTAAATGTAGTAACAACAGGTGCCATAATCAATTCAGCTACTGCCTGAAGTTCTGAGAAAGCTCCGGACAAAATAACTCCACCGCCCGCCATAATAATTGGCTGCTGCGCAGAAACTAAGAGTTCAACTGCCTTTCCAACATTAGATAGGTCGGGATCAACTATTGGTTTGTATCCCCTCACTTTTATGAGATCTGGAAATGGTATTTCAGTAACATCTTGCTGTACATCTTTTGGGATATCAATTAGAACTGGTCCTGGTCTACCACTTTCTGCGATATAGAATGACTTTTTTACAACTTCTGGGATTTCAGTTGCATATCTTGGCTGAAAAGCATATTTTGTGCATGGATTAGCAACACCAATAATATCTGTTTCTTGAAATGCATCTTTTCCTATCATATTCAATGGTACCTGCCCAGTTATAGCAATTAGGGGAGAAGAATCTGCATAAGCTGTGGCTATACCGGTAATTAGGTTTGTTGCACCTGGCCCAGATGTTGCTAGACACACTCCAGCTTTCCTTTTGATTCTGGCATAACCATCAGCCATATGCGCAGCAGACTGTTCATGTCTTACCAAAACGTGCCTAAATTTAGCGTCAACCAATGCATCATAAATTGGCAAATTTGCCCCACCTGGAAGTCCAAAAACTATGTCTACACCCTCTTTCTCCAGGGAATTCATAAGTGCTTTAGCACCACTCATTTCAGACATTGTAGGAATATTCATTGATACTTCGTATATATACTCGTTGTCAATTCGTCTGTACGTATAGTGTGAGTTATCCGTCTGGGCTTTCCGAATAAATAAACGAAGATATTTACCATCATATTCTGAAAGACAGGTGGCTTGTAAAGATTAAAGTACACATTAATAGTTCCTTTTAATCACATGAGTTCAGGTAACAAGAAACATCAATTATTTAATGATAACAAGTACATCGCACTTTCACAGGATTTTTTTAAGAAATACATTACCAGAGGAAGTACTATCGGATTAGGGAGCGGAAGTACAGTAGAGAAAATTGTCCGGAATTTTGGACTATTGGAATATAAAGATACATTGGAATTTGTAGTTACATCTCTTCAAATAAGAATCGTTTCTGAATCCATTGGGCTAAAGATAATTGATCAAAAAGAAGGAAATATTGATGTTGTCTTGGATGGAGCTGATCAGATAGATTCCAGTTTTAACATGATAAAGGGCGGTGGTGGAGCTCTGTTGAAGGAGAAGATATTGATTTCATCGTCAAAAAAATTTGTAATTGTCGCTCAGGCTAACAAATTTGTAGACAAATTTAGCATGGCAATTCCCATAGAGGTTACTCCGTTTGGAAGAATCTTTGTGATGAGAGAGCTAGAGAAAATCGGAGGTTTACCAAGAATGCGTATGTTAGATAAAGGTTATCCATTTGTAACCGAAAATGGCAATATAATTTACGATACTTTGTTACCAAAATATGATAACATCAAGGAGACTGAAAGGGACCTGAAAAATATTCCGGGTGTTATTGAAGTAGGACTATTTACGAATCATGCTGATTCTTATTACAAGATACACAGCGAAAACGATTTTGAATCAATAATAGCTAGACAGTAGTAGAGTATCAACTAAAGGTATATTAAATTGTGCTTCTAGGGCAATATAGCACTAGCCTGATTGATACGACTCATTTTTACCGAGTCAGACAAATTTTTCATATCTTCTTTCAGCAGATATCGCAAAGTCAAAAGGATTTAATGAAATTCCGCAATTCTTGCATGTACTGTTTATCGGCTTTAACATATCACGAACAGATTTCAAGTTTGATATTCTATTGTTTAAGCTCCCACATTTGTTGCAAATCAATTCAATATTGTAATATGACAATATGAAATTACATACAGTACCAAATATCTAATGTTAGGTTAATTAGTTATGACTAGAGAAACTAATTCATGTAACA
>DASUMD010000212.1:0-4564 GCA_036277875.1 Nitrososphaeraceae archaeon | reverse complement strand
TATTCATGAAGTACCAATGAAACAGCTGTATTTATGACTGAACTAGTGTCGGCTCCGCTGAAACCATCTGTCAATTCAGCTATTCTCGCTAAGTTAACATCTGAACCAAGTGGCTTGTCCTTACTATGTATTTCCAATATTTTTAGCCTTGCAGATTTATCGGGTAGCGGGACTAACAAGATTTTATCAAATCTTCCTGGTCGTAACAAAGCCGTATCAATAATATCAGCTCTATTTGTTGCAGCCAGCACAACTACACCTGAAAGTGACTGGATACCGTCTAATTCTGTAAGCAATTGTGACACTACTCTTTCTGTAACCATACTGTCTCCCCCCATTCCTCTAACTGGAGCTATTGAATCTATTTCATCAAAGAATACTACACAGGGAGCTGCCTGTCTTGCTCTTCGAAAAATCTCTCTAATACCGCGTTCTGATTCGCCTACCCACTTGCTAAGGAGTTCTGGTCCTCTTACGCTGATAAAATTGGCTTCAGACTCCGTGGCTACAGCTTTGGCCAGGAGCGTCTTTCCGGTTCCAGACAGACCATGTAATAATAGGCCTTTTGGCATAGCATGTCCAAGCTTGGTATAAAGCTCTGGAAATCTTAATGGCCATTCTACAGCCTCTTGCAATTCACGCTTAATGTCCTCCAAACCGCCAATTGCAGACCAAGGAACATCCGGTGATTCCAAGTATACTTCTCTCATTGCAGAAGGAGTAACTTCTTTTACCGCATTTTCAAAATCTCCTTTGGTAACTATTAGTTTATTCAAGACTTCTGGTGATAGTTTCTCATCTTCCAAATTTAACTCAGGAAGTAATCGTCTCAAACATTTCATGGCAGCTTCTTTACAAAGATATTCAAGATCAGCCCCAACAAAGCCATGTGTTACGGCAGCAATTCTATCTTGTTCTACATCAGTGTCTAGTGGCATATTTCTCGTGTGAATCTGCAATATCTCCAATCTTCCACGTTTATCTGGAACTTTGATCTCAATTTCTCTATCGAACCTTCCAGGTCTTCTTAGAGCTGGGTCTATGGCATTTGGACGATTTGTAGCAGCAATTACAATAACTTTACCTCTTGCTTCAAGCCCGTCCATAAGAGATAATAGTTGAGATACAACTCTTCTTTCAACCTCACCGGTAACTTCTTCTCTCTTGGGAGCAATTGAATCTATTTCGTCAATGAATATTATAGAAGGCGCTTTTTCTTTCGCCTCCTTGAAAATTTCTCTCAAACGTGCTTCAGATTCCCCATAAAATTTACTCATAATTTCTGGTCCAGATATACTAATAAAATGAGCATTACTCTCGTTCGCAACTGCTTTTGCAAGAAGAGTTTTTCCTGTTCCTGGAGGTCCATACAATAATACACCTTTTGGAGCTTCGATACCTAATTTTTCAAAGATTTCAGGATGTCTCAATGGCAGCTCTATCATTTCTCTAACTTTTTGGATCTCTTCTTTTAAGCCTCCAATATCTTCATAAGTTACCTGAGGAACACCTCTAAGAGTTTCACCTTTCTCTGCAATATGAAAAATAGTTTTCTGAGTTACCAATACTGCATCCGATGCTGGTGTTACACCTATTACCTGAAAAGTAAGTCTACCACCAAAATAAGGAACCATCACATTATCTCCTTTAATTAATGGTACACTTTCTAGTGCATCAGCAAGGTAACGTTCGTCAATTGGTGGAATAGCTTCTAACGGTGCAACAATTACCTTTTCTGCGGGAACGGCCTTTATTTTTTTTACAATTACGGTGTCTCCAATGGCAACACCTGCGTTGTTTCGCACTAGTCCATCTACTCTTACTATTCCTTTGCCTTCATCAGAAGGATAGAGCGGTAGACATTTTGCAACGGTCCTTCTTTTACCTCGGATTTCTATAACATCGCCTGTAGATGCAGTTAACGAGTCCATTGAATCATAATCGATTCTAGCCACTCCACGACCCACGTCTCGAGTATATGCTTCGAGAACCTTCAGCGAGAGAGTGTTTTGACTCACGATATCAGGTACTATCGTACCTATCTTTATACCTTTGTCGAGGATTACTCTTCACAAATATTAGTGAATCAAACATCAGAAAAGAGCAATCTACTTTCTAACATTAACCATATCCTGTAAAAAAATTTGACTTTAATCAATCCAGTTAATTTGACAAAAGATGAGCTGGTTACATGATTATACTAACAATTCAGATCCCAAATTTCATTCTACCCAAAGATTAAAATCATGATGATATTCAATTATTCGATTGGGCTGTATTGGGTAAAAGAACTTTAGTACGTAGAAGGGGAAGAGGAGGTAAACAATTTCAAGCCATTAAGACTGGAAAAATTGTACCTGCCAAATATCCAAAGTTACAATCTTCCGAACAAAAAATTGGTTCAATAATTGACATTGTTCACGAACGAGGAAGAGATGCACCGTTGGCTAAAATTCAATTCGATAAAGAGTTTAGCTATCTGCCAGCTCCTGATGGCATGGCAGTGGGAGAGAAAATACAAATTGGAGACAATGTCGATTTCAAACCAAAGAACATTTTGGCATTGGAAGCGATTCCAGACGGTACCCTTATTTGTAATCTGGAAAGGAACATTGGGGACGGAGGAAAGCTCGTCAAATCGGCCGGATCATCTGCCCTGGTCTTTTCTCATACGTCCCAAGGTGTATCGGTTAAATTACCATCCGGCAAATTTACGACACTAAATCCAAGATGCAAGGCAATGATTGGTGTTGTTTCTGGTGCTGGAAGAAAAGAAAAGCCATTTCTTAAAGCAGGAAACAAAGCCAAATACATGACTGCGCATGGCAAGCTATATCCAACAGTTAGGGGAATCGCACAAGCTGCGGTTTATCATCCACATGGTGGTGGAAGACACCAACATGTAGGTCGTCAATCATCAGTAGGAAGGACAACTCCTCCTGGTAGAAAAGTAGGAAATATCGCACCACGAAAAACTGGAAGAGCCAGAGTAAAAGAAAAGAAGGAATAATCATTTCATTCCAAAAACTTTTTTGTTACGTTATTCATACTGAGAATAAGAATTAGTTAGAACTATGATTGTAAGATTCAGTAAGATAATTTCGCTAATGCAGAGTACGCTTCGCAAGAACAATCTTGTTAGACCCACCGCCTTGAAAAACTTGCAAACTCAAGAAGATGGAGATCCCTACAAAATATTGATAGGAACTATATTGTCAGCACGCACTAGAGATGAGACTACCGCACAGGTAATTAAGATGCTCTTTTCTGAGTTCAAGAATCCTGATGAGCTATCTAGAGCAGATTTGAAAGATATAAAAAAATTAATTCAGAAAATAGGCTTCTATAATGTAAAGGCAACTCGAATAAAAGAAGTATCAAAAATACTAGTCGAGAAATATAATAGCAAAGTCCCATCAAATTTAGAGGATCTCCTTACATTCCCGGGAGTAGGAAGAAAAACTGCAAATTGTGTGCTCGTCTACGGATTTAGAAAACCGGCGATTCCCGTGGACATTCATGTTCATAGAATTTCGAATAGAATTGGGATTGTGAATACCAAAAAACCGGAGGAGACTGAAATTGACTTACAAAAATCAATAGACAGTAGGTATTGGATTGGAATAAATGAAACCTTTGTTACATTTGGTCAAAATATATGTTTGCCGATTAAACCAAAATGCAATCTTTGTCACTTGACAAAAATATGCAAATATTATGGAAACAATAACTAATCTCGTTTTTTTCTAATAAGTAAAACAAGTACAATTGACCCGATAACAATGATAGTTATTAGTGGTACATAGTATAATGGTGATTCTGAAGGATTACCAAAAAGAATATCGAATGAAATAGTACCGCTATTCGAATTGTTAGGACCTCCTAGTTCATCTTTACCATATATTGAAACCGATCCAACGATAAAATCATCTACTGACAGCTTGTCAATTATTATTCTCTTACCGTTAGTAATAGTTAGGCCTTGATTGTTTGCGTGTGCTACGAAAATTGGTTGATCCCTAGACCATCCGTCCTGATCACGTTCATATACTCTAATATATCCCGATTCGTTAGTATTGATGGCCACCCAAAATTTTCCAGTTTTTTCGCTAAACATTGCAAGTTCTATGAATTTATCGCTTGGCGCAGGTTCTTGAATCTTAACTATTGATTTGGCATCCTCTATACCTGAATAGGACAAATTGTTTTGAATTGTCAATTGCCAGTTGGTTGGTATAGATTCTGAAAAATTATAGACCAATGGCTGTCTTCTATAAGCATTAGATGCATTATAATCCACAACAAATCTTTCCGAATTCTTTGTCTTAATTACGTCATGAACCATACTCTGTCCATTAATTGCAACCATGGGATAAAATAATAAGAATACTACTGCAATTAATCCAAGTTTGAGTGTTCCGATCAAGATTATTCAACTACAAATGGTTTTTCTGATTTAAGAATTAAATCAGATATTTCAGGACGCATTAAATGTTTTTCTGGTGTTTTACCTGAATTTACCATTTTTCTAATCATGGTTCCGCTCAATTCTTCTTTTGAATCT
>DASUMD010000211.1:0-2427 GCA_036277875.1 Nitrososphaeraceae archaeon | reverse complement strand
TGTAATAAAGAAGACCATTCTATGGTGATGAATGGATTTAAAGGATTTGAATCCTGCATGTATTAGGGTTCTACTAACTTCTATTTTATTTCTATTTTTAGTAAAGATTAGAAATTGAATGATACAAAATGATCATTTTTAGTCCCGGTATGAATTCACTTCGACCACGGCTTGCGGTATTCCCTTCTTTAAGTCATCGAGGCTCATTACCGGATGGAGCTCCACATGAGCACCCATTCCACTAAACAGCGGCTCGACCAAAACTGGTATCTGGTCTGCGCTCTGTATATCAACGATGAAGGCATCTACCCTATTGCCATCAGTTTCAAAGAAATATGTTGCTTCAGCTTTTACTTTGTTCATATATGTCTCAAGTTTGCTCAAAAGTTTTGGATCTTGCACCATTAGGTTTCCGGCTTCTGTTGGTATCTTTGCACTTAATATAAATCTCATATTTTCAGGCCTCAATCCAAGGAGCAGCCTTACGATGGGTCAATAGGAAACGCGATATCAATTCAACAATTAGTTCACCTTCTTCTTCTAATGCAAAATGTCCAGTATTCAACAAATGAATTTGCACGTCCTTTAGGTCACGTTGATAAGGGATAGCCCCCTCCTTACTGAATATGATATCGTTTCTGCCCCAAACTACAAGTGCGGGTGGTTGATACTTTCTAAAGTAATCCTGCCACTGAGGATAAAGAGGAAGATTAGATTTGTAGTCATAAAATAGTTGAAGCTGAATTTCATTGTTGCCTGGACGATCAAGTAGCGATTGGTCATGAATCCAGTTGTCAGGACTTATTGCATTTTCATTTTTTACGCCGTGCGTATACTGCCATCTAGTAGCTTCGAGGGTAAGAAATTTCTTAAGAGCATTCTTGTTCCTCTCATTGGGCTCACTCCAATAGGTCCTGAGTGGTTCCCAGAATTCTCCTAAACCTTCTTCATATGCGTTTCCATTCTGAACTATCAAGGCTTCTATTTTCTCAGGATGCTTGACTGCAAGACGGTAGCCCACTGGCGCACCGTAGTCCATAACGTATAGGCTATATTTTTCCAATCCTATCTGGTGGACGAATTTATCTACTATCTCGGCAAGGTGATCAAATGTGTATTCGAATCTGTCAACAGGAGGCATGGAGCTGTATCCAAATCCGGGATAATCCGGCGCAACTAGATGGAATTTGTCCGCCAAGGCTGGGATTACGTTCCTGAACATGTGCGACGATGTTGGGAATCCATGAAGTAATAGGATGGTGGGTGTCTTGTCCTTGTCCCCAGCCTCTCGATAAAATATTGTCTGACCGTCAACAGTGATGGTTTGATTTTTGATATTTATCATATCTAAGATATCCAGATATCTATTATTTAATTGTATCTCAATTAGATATCTAGATATCTTTAATAATGGAAGGTGAATAGTAAAAAGCATGGTAAAGGACCTATTCGTTAGAGATTTCGATGAAAAACTTCATGCAAAAGCGACCCAAATTGCTACAAATGATGGCATAACTTTGGCATCAATCGTAGCAGATGCTGTTGATAAATGGATTAAAAATCATGAAAAAAGTCGACACCGACACAATTTGATATTGTATGATAATGAGACAACTTTGAATAGATTACTTGATGAAATCGATAAATTGGCCTCAGGCAATTGGTTCAAATCCTCTTGCGGTTCACCAAAACACTATGGGATGCAATATCTCAACAAAAGACGGTGGTTTGATGCAACTGTCGGTAATTATGACAAGCTATTAGAAAATCCGCAAGAAACGGGAAACAAGGTCTTAGAGATAATTGGAAATAAACTAGGGAACAAATTTCCTCTAACAGTTGCTTTTTTAGTTGAAGATCTTGCGCGGGAAGAATCAGTAAAAAAAGCAGTAAAGTTTTGTGAATGGTACGAACGAAAATCTCTCCCAGGAATTACTTATTGTATTGCAAACACAGGCAATGTTATCAGCGGATCATTTGATGATCTGTTTGACTTGTTTAATGTCCATAATGCTGTGTTCCTAACAAAGGGCAACAAGTTATATAAACTAAGATTAGATGAAGAAGGATTTTATTCGCTCCTTATTTGAATATTACAGTCCATCGGGGCGAATTTGATTTTCAGATTCTATTAAGATAAAAAATTAATCAACAATCGATATTTATGTTGGAGATCTTGATCCCAACCTTGCAAGAACTTCTACAATCAACAGGATTAGTCCTATTATAATAAATATGATACTTAGGAATACTACAGCGCTGAGTATCGTGTCCTAATCCCACCAGTTCTAATTATACTTTTAAACCTTATATCAAACAAAATAATATTTGGTGTAATGGGAAAATTTCATACGGACCAATACGTACCTTCTACAGGCATGCATCATTTTGCGGGACATATGGAAAACAGTGCATGTCAACTAACAG
>DASUMD010000210.1:0-6554 GCA_036277875.1 Nitrososphaeraceae archaeon | reverse complement strand
CTAGATAGGCCTGAATTATGGTCGGGAAAGTCCTTAGAGCAGATTATCAACTACAGGATTAATCTTTTGAAAGGAACAATGATCCATAATGTGAATAAAATTTCTGGTAGGTACATCGAATCATTACAAGAAATGGCTTTGTCAAAAAGAGTTGTCGAGAGCATCATGACTTTTGAAAAAATTCCATCACAATATCTAAATGAAATGACCTTGACTAAAGATGAATCTGAAGAAATACCCACAATATTTTCAGCACCTGTGAGTGAAATTAAGATTCTTCCCTCAACAGTAGACCAAAAGATCGAAAAAAAATATTACGATGATGATTCATATGCGGCAGACGCAGTTGTGGAACTCTATGAGAATAGTATCGACATGACTCGCATCTCAAAAGTTTTAAGTATGGGAATGCTAGGTAGAAAGAAAAATCGTAAACTTGTACCCACTAAGTGGAGCATCACAGCGGCAGATGATATAGTTTCACAGTATCTCTTAAACAAAATCAAGGACAATGCAATTTTGGATAATTACCTTGTCTTCGCCTTTAATCACTTGGCTAATTATTACTCTGTAATATTCATTCCTGATGACGTTTGGTATTTTGAAATGATTGAATCGTGGATCGATACCAACGGGAGAGTACATATAGGATCAGATTATGAATCAGGAAAAAAAATTGATCATTATCCTTCTATCGCTGGAGCATATTTTGCAGCAAGATTGGCTGCAGCCGAATATCTTTTCAAGAAACGAAAAAAAGCATCGGTATTAATTTTGAGAGAAATACATCCTGAATATTTCGTGTCACTTGGTGTCTGGCAGATTAGAGAGGGTTTAAGAGAATGTCTCAGATCGAAAGCAAGGAACTTTGAAAGTTTTGATTCAGCATTCAAATATGGAGTTTCCAAGACTTCATTGTCAAAAAACGAGTGGATAAAAAATAGTTCAATTATCAAGAACATTGAACAGAAAAGGATTTCTGACTATCTCGATTAGGGAATATTGAAAATAACTCTTTTTGTCAGTTGTCAGTTAAAAATTACATAGACTTATTGCCCTAGATAATTAACATATGCATTTATTTTCACGAAGTATCCACAATTCTAAAAATAATTTAAGGTAAGCAAATTAAGAAATTCGGAGTTTGTTCGCCAATCTGTTGGTTATTTATCTTTTCGATATCAACACCCATCAATTTTTGACATGATTTTTCTGCCATTTTTTGAGAATCATTGATATTATTCATCTCTGCCATGGAAATGTCTTCGTTCTTATCGAACGGATCCACTCTATCATGATATTTAATTACGTTTTCTGATATAATTTTACAGTTAACAACCTTGTCACATTCTTCCTCATTAATGCCTTCCATTGTGCTTGGCTGTTCAATGGCATATATTCTTTCCATCATACCATGGATTGAAACCATCGTTAGAGTTAATGTTATCAGAACTACAGGTGTTAGATAGGTAGTCAAGTGAATATTTGTATCTCTCGCTATTTAATTGAATTTGGACTAAATTATCATTAATAAATTTAGGTCAGCTGAATGTAATAGAAAGTTACAGTTAATTGTTATGTTATACGACGTATTATTCAATTATCAATTTTCTGCTACTTGGAGTCCCAGTTTTAATCAAGATGTATATTTTTATTCACAATTGATGAAAAATACATCTTGTTCGTCGCTAAGATTGAATATCGCCAATTGGTAGATGAAAATCGGCTTTTTCAGGACTTTCTAGCGACTGGTAAGTATCCAATAAGAATTTTCCTTTTGTTTGTGTTAGCAAGCATTTTATTTTTATCATCATACTATAACATGACAAACGCAGAAACTATAATGTGTAGAAACGACAAAACCGATAAATCTTGTAAAGGATCGGAACGGACAGATGTTTTAGTCGGCAATAAGAATTCTAATAAAATGAATGGACTTCAAGGTACTGACTACATACTGGGACTCTTCGGCAATGATTACATAATTGGACATAATGGTAGCGATACCCTTGTAGGTGGGGCAGGTAACGATGTTCTTCACGGAGGAGGGAACAAAGATGCCCTTATGGGAAGTACTGGAAATGATAATATGACTGGTGGTTATGGTGCAGACGAAGCAATAGGTGGTGAAGGTAACGATACGATTTTAGGTGGTAATGGTCCTGATACCATCATAGCAGGACAGGGCAATGACTTTATCGTAGGTGGTCCTGGGATTGATGAAATAAGTGCTGGAGCAGACGATGATAAAATCTATACTGCAAATAGAAACACGACCGAATCAGATAACGCTAAAGACACTGTTTACTGTGGGGATGGAAATGATGAAGTATGGATAAATACCAGCATGGATGAGGATGAAGTGAATAAGGATTGCGAAATATTGCACGAGGGATGATTTTTAGTACCTGAATTGGTTAGTTCATGTTGCAATTATTTTGAATCGAGAGAAACAAGATTTTTTTTGGTACGAATCTTACTAAGTTAATGGACTATTTGGTAGATTTCACAACTACTAGAATGGTCTAAAATCTACCGTGCCACGGATATCAAGAATATCAGTCTGTTGTGCTATATCCAAGGCCCTTTCATTTTCCATTTCATCATAGCACCTACTGTAAAAAGGACAGCTTGGACATTTACTTGATTTTAACGGTTCTGTCACTCTAGGAAGGATTGTCACGTCATGATTCTCTAGTGCACTTACAAGTATATTTTTTCTCAACACCATTTCATTTCGCAATAGCTCTCTCGTGATATCATCCTTGGGGAGGTTTACCGACCAACTTTCTATTCCAGGAGGCCTTGCATCTTTTGGTCTAAAGTAATATTCTCCAGTATCATCCCTCTTTATCAATCTTAATTCCTTGATATTATATCTAATTGAAATGATGCCCTTTTCAATACCTGTCATAATCAGATAATAAAGAAGTTGTCTTAAATAGGACCGAAAGGTATAATCATTTATATCAAGTCGCTTACCGGCAACTGTATCTTTCAGTTCAATTATTACCATTCTTCCATCCGTATTATCCATGATGTCAGGATGTGCAACTATTTCATCCATTTGCAACTCGGCTTGTGCTACACCAATTTTTGCAAGATGTGTAATAGCAAACTCACTTGATTCACCCCTAACGAAATGATGTATGGATTCATCAGTGATGGGGTCTTCGTCCGAATAAACTCGCGAATAGTATTGCTTTCTTATACAGGAACTCGGTAGTATGTCTGAAACATGGATGGGGGCTAGACCTATCCTATCTTTTTTTCTGTCATCGTATCTTGATCTTAAATTGCTTTTTAACATGTTTGTGAATTCTGAATCAGGTCGTATGACTATTGGCATAAATTACTGAATATTATTGATATAACGCGTCTTAATAGTTATATTATTTAATCAAGCACTCTACTGAAAAATATTTTATATATTCCACATTAGGATTAAAACCTACGGAACAAAAAGTTAAAGTCCTGGGCATTGGGAGCAGTATGAGAAAAAATTCCTTTAGTACTAATACTCTGAAAAATGTCCTTGAAATTATTTCTGTCAAGTATAAGACTGAAGCAAGACTGTTGAATCTATTAGAAACTGAGCTGCCTATGTACAGACCCAGCACTAGATTTGAAAATGAAAGTGTCAAAAAGATTACATCCGATGTGAATTGGGCTAATGTATTTGTCTTGGCTTCACCTGATTATCATGGGTCCATGTCAGGGACGATGAAAAACTTTCTAGATTTTTTCTGGAAGGAATTTTCGGGAAAAACCTTTGGGTACATAGTCTCATCACACGAGAAGGGATTAACTGTGATGGATCAGATGAGGACAGCAGTAAGGCAGTGCTATGCTTGGAGTCTACCATATGGTGTTTCGATTAACGAGCGAGATGACCTAGACTCAAACGGTCTGATTGTAAGCAAAAAATTACAATCACGAATGGAAATGCTCGCCAGAGATTTGGTTGTATACGGCGGACTAATTTATTGGCAATTTACGAAGGACCTAGATTCATCAGAACCCAATACCTTCGCACATTATTACCTCTAGATTAGAAAGTAGAACCTAGAACACTGGTCAAATTTTTCATCATGGCAATGAGATAAATAAAAAGACTATACCAATCAGTTAACTTTGTTTAGGAACTTCTATTATAAGCGCAAATAGAGCAGGCTTGGGAGACAAAGAAATGCTAGGTCCAGATACCTCAGTCTTTCCACAAGGCAAAGAGAGTCTATCTATCTTCTTGAATACGCCATTTTGGATATGGGACTCCTACTTACACAGGTTTCAGTACGAGAAAACAAATGGATGTTGCTGTTTCAATCATCTTTTGTCTCTGCCCAGTAAAGATGGCATACAATATCCCTTGTTTGATTTTCAGGCAATTATCTTTGATACTGTAGAACGAAATCAGAATGTTTGGATAAAGAAGGCAAGAGGAATTGGTCTTACTACCTTCATTCTTAGATATCTTGCTTGGAAAATCCTGTATTCATCGGAGTTAGATTATAAATCGATATACATAGTCTCAGGTAGTAGTGATAAATCTAGTGAAAAAGTAGATAGAATGTTAAAGAAATTATTTGAAAAAAGATTCCCTCTCCTTAGACTAGAATCAAAATTTACTGATTTATGGTTAAAAAAAACATGCATCAAACTATTGGAACCAAGGGATATTATGGGTTTTGAATCATATGATACAGCATATTTATTTATAGATGAAGCAGATTTTTTGGAACGTTCAGAGCAGAATGAGCTAGACCACGCAGCTTCGTCTTTTGCAGGAAGAAGCAATTGCAGGACAATTATGGCCTCGACTCCCAATCAACCCGGAAGTTTGTTTGAAAAAATAGAAAATGATGCCACTTCAAGATATACAAAATTGCAGCTGGATTATATCTATGGAATTGACACAATCTATGATAGCAAGTTCATTGAAAGGAAGAAATTAGACCCCGAGTTTGAAAGGGAATATAATATAAAGTACGAATAAAATCGCGATACCTCCAATTAGTATCATATGTCATTCTAAAATACTAGTAAGTGTATCTGTAGCAAATATTCATTATCAAGAGTTTTAAAGAATAGTAAATAATTCTATGGCATCTAAATATCAAATTATTTTCTAGTTACAGGTAGGCAAAATAAGAATAGTAATGCTCCTTCAAGAGAAACAACCATCTTCCTTTTTAAATGATTTTGATACCGTTAGAGTTGCGCAATTATCACAATTGTAGATGTTATTCATTTAAATATCATTTTCTACTAAATCAAATATGTTGCTTGTATCAGGTCATAAATCTGATAAAGGGCTCCTTCGAAAAAATAATGAAGACTCTATTTATGTAAATGACAAAGTAGGTGTATATGTTTTAGCAGATGGGATGGGCGGATATGAAGGCGGTGAGATGGCAAGTAACATTGCAGTGAACACCATAGCAAAAATTCTATACTCTGCTTATACAGACCGCCAAAATACGAATTTTCAACAAATAGTCCACAAAGCCCTGCAAAAAGCGAATGAGGAGATTATTCTATTTAGAAAAGAGGATATTAATCTAGCGAATATGGGAACAACAGTAGTAATATCCATATTTCTTGATGAAGTTTTTTATTATACTCATTTGGGAGACAGTAGGGCTTATTTGTATAAAAAAGAAGAGAGTCTAATTCAACTAACCACTGATGATTCTTTAGTAATGGAAATGGTAAAACAAGGTATGATAAGTGAAGATGAACTTCGAACACACAATCTACGTCATATTGTTACACGCTATTTGGGAACCCCTGAATTAGTGTTCCCTGAATTACAGCGCTGTGACACCGAAATAAATGATTGCATTATTCTTTGTTCAGATGGTCTTACCAATATGTTGAGTAACAAAGAAATATTGTCTATATTAAGGGGTAACATTTCAATGGGTCCACAGAGTGTCTGTAATGCTTTGGTTGATAAAGCAAATACAAATGGTGGTGAGGACAATATTAGTGTTATTGTAATACAAAATAAATAAAAATCTCAAAACGGAAAATTAGCTAGAATCAAAATCAAAAAGATATTTCGGAATTTCGGATTCTCAATTCGGTTTGCTTTTTTTGACGAATTGTTGCTATGGAATTGTGAACATAACGAAATCAACCCTCCGGAGATGATAACAGAGTGAATATGTTACCATCAAGATCCTTTACAAGCGACATTATGCCACCCCATTCCTGTTTTTCTGGTTTGGTAATATCAACGCCTTTGGATTTAAGGTCTTCATACGTTGATTGAATATCTGAGGTATAGAACCACACTCCCGTGTTTCTTCCTATGTTTTTCCTGGCAATTTCTAACTCTTCAGGAGGCATCAGTTGTGGATTTGGTTCCATAATACTCAAAGTCGATTCCGAATCTTTGGGTGCAACCTCAATCCATTTTCCACCAAAAAAGGGAACATTAAGTCTAATATCAAAACCAACTTTTTCTGCATAAAATTTTACTGCCCGTGCTTGGTCTGAGACCATTATGACTACTCCACCTATTGTATCAATCATTTCCAAAATTGTTT
>DASUMD010000209.1:0-5954 GCA_036277875.1 Nitrososphaeraceae archaeon | reverse complement strand
ATCATTCTACTCAGTAATAATAGCTTCAACTTTGATTGGAGTCTGGATAACGTTTTCACATATTAGCCCAATACAAGCTTTGATACTCGCAGCGGTAATTAACGCAGTTGTCACAGTTCCCATTCTTTTTATAGTCATGAGACTTGCCAACGATAGAAAAATACTTGAAGATAAAATCAATAGCCGCTTTTCAAATATAATTGGTTGGCTTACTTTTGCAATTATGACGGTTTCTGTAATTGTGATGTTTTTGTCATTTATCATTTAGTCATTGGAATTGATATTCTTCAATTATCGTTGCTTTAGAAGGGATTCATACAAGTTATGTGAAGATATTGTTAATTCCTAACATTCCTTACATTTTTCAGAAAGAAAAAAGCTGTACTGTCATATACCGACATTCTTTTGTAATTCGCCAGATTGTTTTAATAATTAGGTTAAGGTTGAGAATTAATTCGACAAGAACTCATTTGGTTACTAATACAGGACAATGTGAATATATCAGTACTCCACTGGCTACGCTGCCCAATAGCACTTTTTTAATCCCAGAAAGACCTCTGCTCCCAATAACGATCATATCTACTCTGTTTTTTTCAGCATATTCTATGATCTCTTTTACGACGGATGAGGTACCAATAACTATATCGGTTTTAACCTTGACATTTTTTTCTGACGCCTTTTGTTTTACCTTGTCCACATGTCTTCCACCTTTTTGCATTGCAATCATCATTACATCTTTCAGAGCTCTGGGTAACTTCGGCGTTATAACATCTTCCAGATAATTGTATCTGATGTCCTGAGAGACAACATATAGTGCGATCAATTCCGCATCATATCTTTTAGCTATGTCAATAGCTTGAATGCTAGCATCCATAGAAGGCCTGGAACCATCAACGGCTACAAGTATTCTCCGAATAGCCAATTAATGTGCTTTAGTATTATTACTATATAGATATTTAGTAATGATATCTTTTTAATTTTGTAATCAAGATAGCAATATGCTAAGGTGATTTACAAATTAAGATATGATGCTGTTATATACTTTATCCATAAAGAAATTAAAGTTCCTTTGCACTATCAATTCAAGGAATATACATGTACAAAGATCTCAAAATAAATTTTATACTGGTCGCTGTTGACGGTTCAGAAAATTCAAAGAGAGCCGGAGATTATGCAATTAAATTGGGTCAAGAACTTCATGCGGACGTCATGGCACTGCACGTTATACCCTCTAGTAAACATTTTCCCGAAGAAAATCTTGCTAAGGGAACAAAACATGATTACGCCTATCTTGATAAGATTGCGGAACAATCCGTTTCGGCCGGAGTTGACCTTGAAATAGAGGTTATACGGGCGCAATCTTCCGTCGTAAATGAAATAACAGAATATGCGGATAAAAAAAATATAGATCTTATTATCATCGGTATAAGGAGTGTTTCAGAATTCCGATTTATGCTCGGTAGTACTGCCTCTGGAGTTGTAGTTAATGCACCTTGTCCAGTATTAGTTGTTAAATAAAGGAATCCTATAATTATCCTTCATAAATTACCATTTAAGGAGATCGCTAAGTTAAATCCGAAAAGTTTTTGATAGCTGACAGTGAAACCTTTTATTTATACTTTAATTATGAATATATGATGATAGGGGTAGGAAAGTGCAGTGGCTGCGGACAACAAAAACGATTATTGTACGAAATCACCGTTGGAGAAAAAACGAAGAATAAATATTGTAAGAAATGCTATCAGAACCTTTATTCAAAAATCAAATGCAGATTTTGTGGCGAGGAGATGATAAAAGATTATTACTATAAGCATTTATCGGAAATACATCCACAGTAAGAATATCATATTCGCCCTTTCAGCTACGTAGACATTTTCTATCAACAGATTGTTCAATGTGCGATCTTAATGCAGTGTATTGCTATTACTACTTATAATACCGACCGTTCAATAATATTCATGGTAGCAAAGATAGCAATCAATGGTTTCGGTAGAATTGGAAGATGTTTCTTAAGAGCGGCCATGGCCGATAAGGAATTTGGTAATATTGCGAATATAGTTGCTATAAACGATCTAACAGATGCAAAGACACTCGCTCATTTATTCAAATATGACTCGACATTCAGAAAGTATGAGGGTAGAGTTGAGGCTAAGGATAATGAGATACTTGTGGACGAACACAGCTTAAAAGTGCTTGCAGAAAAAGATCCCTTGAAGCTACCGTGGAAAGATTTGAAAATCGATATTGTTATTGAATCTACAGGTAAATTCAATGATGCCAATGAGGCAAAAAAACACATAACCGCAGGAGCCAAGAAAGTAATAATCTCAGCACCGGCAAATAGTCCCGACGCAACGGTTTTAATTGGAATCAATGACAATCTATACGATAACACAAAACATGATGTTATTTCCATGGCTTCTTGTACGACCAACTGTCTTGCCCCACTTCTTAAGACCATTAATGATAAGTTTGGGATAGAAAGAGGATATATGACAACTTGTCACGCATATACTAACGATCAGAGAATTCTCGATCTACCCCACAAGGATCTGAGAAGAGCTCGTGCTGCAATGATGTCAATTATTCCAACAAGCACGGGCGCTGCGAAGGCAATAGGGGCAGTAATACCTGCGTTGAAAGGTAAAATGGACGGAATGGCCCTACGTGTTCCGGTCAGTAATGGATCTATAGTTGACGTAGTCTTAACGTTACATAAGGATGTTACAAAAGAACAAGTAAATCAGGCTCTAAAAGATTCATCAGACAGCGACTTAAAGGGGATTATGGCTTATACCGAAGAACCGCTAGTATCATCGGATATTATTGGAGAATCGCATTCGTCCATAGTTGATGGTTTGAGCACTATGGTTCTGGGTACAAAAGGAAATCTTGTTAAGATCTTGTCATGGTACGACAATGAATGGAGTTTTGCTTGCAGACTAATCGATCTGGTAAAATTTATCTGTAATAAAATGTGAAGACTCAAAGGATATTAATTGTTAGAAACAAAGGTAACGAACAAACTTTAGACACAGAATCAACCGGGTCAAATTTTTCTTGTATATGTTTTCAAATTGAAAAAGCCAAAGGAACTAATTATTACTTCCTGGTGAGACTTCTCAAATACACAATACTTTTAATAAATGTGTGTTCTCTAACATGTTAGTTTGAAATTAGATGAAGATATAGATCTAATGGGTCCTGTTACTCAGGTATTAGAACAAAATATTGCAATCCTTGACGATTCTGCTTGTATCAATGAGGCCGCAAAGGAGATGCAACGCAAAGGAGTGTCAAGCGTCCTTGTCAGAAATTCAAATTCCGGTGAGTTGGTTGGAATTGTTACGGAAAGGGATATTATCTATCGTGCTGTTGCCAAGAATCTTGGGATGTTCAAGGTCAATATAGGAAAAATTATGAGCAGTCCACTCATTACAGTTGATAAAGACACTCCATGTATTGAGGCTATCAAAATAATGCGAGAAAAACAATTGCGACGTCTACCCACATTGGATCACGGAAGTATATTAGGCGTTGCAACATTAATGTCGATTGTTGGAAATATGCCAACTAGGAATGTAGAACTTATCGAATTAGAAAAGCCACAAACTTCACAAAGTCCAGTTTTAAATTGTCCGTATTGCGAATCAAAATTTGCTGATAAAATGGAATTGTCGAAACATATAGACAGAATACATTTGGGAAGCGGCTTATTAGAAGGAGACCTAAGAAAATGGAAGTGACAACCAGTGCCTTTACATCTCCAGAACGAGAATTGAATTTATCGAAATGTAGCAAGAATCTCTCCAGTCTTAACAGTTTGACCTTCTTTCACCCTTAGCTCTGATATTTTGGCTGTGTCAGGTGAATAAATGTGATTCTGCATTTTCATAGCTTCTAGAACCACGATTTGTTGGCCTTTCTTTATCTCGTCTCCGGCTTTAACCAAAACTTCGATTATCCTGCCGCTTATAGGCGCTCTAAGTTCTTTCATGGATACTGTAAGGTCTGAATTCTTTGAAACGATATATGCCATGCCATTTACGATCATCAGAGAAGGATCGCTATCTTCTATGTAGTCTAAATAAAATTTTTTTCCTTCTATTGTAATTTGGTCTTCATCGAATTTGGCAGTTATTTGGTTTCCATTAACTATAACGTTCTGTCCGATTATCTTTATGTCATAGTCATTACCATTAACCTTAACTCTCATGTAACCACCTCGAATTTGAAAGGTATTGATCAAAATTTGAGTCACTATATCTACTTTTAATCCAGATATCTGCATTTGAATTTCCTTTTTTCTCTAAAAACTTGACTTTTCTGGGCAACTGACATAGAATAGCAGACGCCACTTCTCCATCCTCCAATGAAAATGGAGTTAATTCATCAACAAAAGACGTATCATACATTCCTTCCATAAATCTTGTATCGTTTAGCGCGGAGATATGAAAAGGAATTGTGGTTGGAATTCCTGAAATCCTAAACATAGAGAGAGAACGCTTCATTGTTTCAATGGTTCCGATTCTGCTATCTTCAAAACATATGAGTTTTGCTATTAACGAATCGTAAAATGGTGGTATTATGCTACCTGAGGACAATGCAGTGTCTATTCTTACATTTTTTGTATCGTATGGAGGAACAAAAGATTTTATTGTACCTGCAAAAGGAATAAATGTTAAGGGATGTTCTGCGTTAATTCGACACTCTATGGCATGCCCTCTTGCCCTTACATCTTCTTGTTTTATTTCCAGACCAGTTCCCGAGGCAATATTTAGCTGTTGCTCAATTAGATCGATACCTGTAACCTGCTCAGTAATGGGATGCTCTACCTGAATCCTAGAATTAATCTCCATAAAATAAAACTGCTCATCCTTAAATAGAAATTCGACCGTTCCTGCATTATCATATTTCATTTCTTTCATTATGTCAATTGCGGTGTTAGTGATCCTCTGTCTCATATCTTTTGTAAGGGCCAGCGACGGTGTTTCCTCTATCAGCTTTTGATGGCGCCGTTGAATCGAGCATTCCCGCTCTCCAAGATTTATTATATTTTGACCATCTCCAAGAATCTGGACTTCTATGTGTCTAGGACGTTCCAAATATTTTTCGATAAACAGGCGGTCTGATGCAAAGCTAATCATCGATTCTTTTCTAGATGATTCAAATACCTTACTTATGTCCTCTTGCGAGCTAGCAATTCTAAGCCCTCTCCCACCTCCGCCCCTTGCGGCCTTTAATATAACTGGATATCCTATTTCCTTGGCTACCTTCAATGCCTCTTCTTGAGTGGAAACTTCTTTTGCCTCTAAGACAGGTGCTATTCTGGAAACAACTTGTTTAGCTCTCAGTTTATCACCAGAAATTTTCAATACTTGTGGAGAGGGGCCGACAAAAATGATGCCCTTTCTTTTGCAAACATCAGAGAACTCTGGATTTTCAGCAAGAAATCCATAGCCTGGATGAATCATATCACACCCCAATTGCAAGGCGGCATCTACCATTTTGTCCATTCTCAGATAGCTATCACTTGCTGCCAATCCTCCTATGTTCAGGGCTTCGTAAAGGAATTTCACATAAATAGAATTTTTGTCTGCTTCAGAATATACCCCGCAAGGAATTATGTCAAGTTTCGTACAGCTCTTGACTATTCTTGATACGATTTCTCCCCTGTTTGCGATGAGTAGCTTCATGTTTTAATATTTTCAGTCAAAGCCATTAAAAAATGGTTTCTTAATTACATCATTTGCAGATTTCATAAGTAATTTAGAAGTAGCAGTAATGGAATTCCAGATTTAAATTATGTTGTAGGGTTTGGCTACTTTTCAACGGAACAAAATAAGTAGGCCTAAACAGGAATATTACCATGTTTTCTGAGCGGCCTACCGATCCTTTTTTTATAAATTGACTTGAGAGAAGATATCAATCTAGGACGTGTCTGTTCCGGTTCT
>DASUMD010000208.1:0-2129 GCA_036277875.1 Nitrososphaeraceae archaeon | reverse complement strand
GATAGAAAGATTATTTCATTTCACTTGTCTAAATTAGAAAAAGCCGGATTGGT
This sequence comes from Nitrososphaeraceae archaeon, assembly GCA_036277875.1. Classification (GTDB taxonomy): domain Archaea; phylum Thermoproteota; class Nitrososphaeria; order Nitrososphaerales; family Nitrososphaeraceae; genus TA-21. Next base: position 2,076 of record DASUMD010000208.1, on the reverse strand, counting down.
TGCTAGTGAATATGGTTTAATGACTTCTTCAAAAACAAGACCAATGGCTGTCAGATACTATTCACTAACAACCGAGGGTGAGAAAATGATCAAAAAACTCAAATCAATTTTATCAGAATAAGTTAGGACTTGCCGAATTAGCAATCTGAACTATGTATATTAATGAAAAATAGAGATTGAAACTGGCATTTACTAGATATAGAGTTATCCAACGAATACGATTAGAGGGTAATACCAAAACATTTTTCTTAGAGGATCATGGTCATTTCCATTGATAACCACCATGGCTAACGAGGAAATTAAAGTGAATGACAATGTGTATAAAGTCACGATAAATGATCAAACTAGGATGTATGCTATGAAGCTCAATAGGCTCTATCAACAAGGATTTAACGACGTTGATAGTTTTGACGAAATAAGCTCTGAGATTTCTAATACCATAAACAATCTTCTAAAGAATGGCTTATCCCCAGAAGTGCGTGAAGAAGACATGGACGGGGCGGTGAAGCAGCTATTACATATGTTTGACAAATCCAAAAAATGAGTAAAAAATCCCCAATCTAGAATTCTCTTTGGTAACTACTGCTCTACTGACATTGGTTACATTTGATCTTATTAACAAAAAAAGTGATAGGCTTTAGAGAAAACAATGTCCTTTAAAGACAAGTGGAACAAAACGCAGCCAGAAAATATGGCGGTAAAAATTTTGGAGAGTATCAAGTCACAACCTCCTCTAAAGCCACGAATTGAGGAAGCTCAAAAGAAACTAGAGCTCCAAATCTCAAAGTTAGATGGAATTTCTACGAAGATTGTAGAAAAGGATCAGCTTATTTTTAAAAGAATTGTACATTCGATCCAGAATCATGATGCCCAATATGCTAAATTACTTTCAAATGAACTATCCCAAATTCGCAAGATGAGCAAAATGGTAGATTCTGCCAAGTTAGCATTGGAACAAATTCAATTAAGACTAAACACTATTACTGAATTAGGAGATGTTGTGGTTACGCTAACCCCGGCAATGTCTGTAATAAAGAACATACAAGGAGGCTTATCATCAATGGTTCCTGAAGCAGATCAATCACTCTCTCAGATATCCGATCTCATGGGAGGAATATTATCTGACTCTGCACAGATTCCTAAACACGAAGTAGACAACGGAAGAGTATTAAGCGAAGAATCAACAAGCATTATCGAAGAAGCTACTACTCTAGTTGAACAAAGCATGAAAGAGAAGTTTCCTGACCTTTCATCCATTAGGATTGATGAAAAAAGTACAGAGGCCTCTACTTACTAAATCCCTATTTTTTATTGCCTGACTTAGCTATTAATTTGATATCCTTCTTAATTCTACTAATCGTAGGGTAGCTATATCCTTTGTTTCTATAGATCTTTATCATTGACTTCCAGTTTGCAAGTCGCCACCTAGCCTGTTCCTTTGTCAACATGCTAGTTTCTTTTTTTACGAAACTTTTTCTTCCAACAATTAAATAACCACCATCCTGTGCCTTTTGTCTATTGTACGCAAATTTTAGCCCTGAAACTATTGATTCTGGGTGCAAAAGAGAGAAATAATATTTTATCTCCCTAAATTGACGTTCTGATGCTGTCAATTTGAGCTTTAATTCTCTTTCTGTCATTATTGATCATTTGCAAATCATATTAAATAAATATTGCTAAATTCGAATTATGAAATATGCAAATCCATAGCGGAAATATTTTTCATAATGAAAATTCTATTCTAAATAGATATTGCACAATTCGAATTCTGCAATATTTTATATAAGCCAAAATGTACAGTTCTTTAAAGGTATTTTTAATATCGGGGGTTACGAATTGAGTAACAATTTTATTCTTACAATTGTGCATGGATATTCATGATTTGGTTAAAACTAATGTAGAAATAAAATGATACTATCAACAAGATCAAATGACTTTATGTTTCTTACCTATTTTTTCTAGTTCGTTAAGAGCATAATCCAATTGTTTCTTGGTATGCGATGCACTTAACGAAAGTCTTAATACGGCACTTCCTCTCTTAACGGTGGGAAATCTCATTGGATGTACAAAAATACC
>DASUMD010000207.1:0-4977 GCA_036277875.1 Nitrososphaeraceae archaeon | reverse complement strand
TAGATGGACATTCTGAGATTCCGGTATTGTTACTCACATTTATGGGCTTATCGATGTTGGTTCCATTCATATTACTTTTAGTAAAGAAGATATCTTGATTGCCATATATATTATCCTGCCATACAATGTATGAATTACCGTCAATGATAATATTCTCAACATTTGACGAGTTGATCGAAGACAGACGAACGCTGTTTCCAAAATCGTTACCATTATTTATACTACTACTAACATAAACATGTTTTTTATCAACTGGCATATTGCTAGTCCAGGCTACTAACACATGGTCAGCATTTGCAGCAACTTGACTTTCTCCACCATCTATACCTTCATCATTTAGCTTACTAAGGTTAGTGACATTATGTATTTTGTCATAGTTCTTATGACCTTTAATGAATAAGATTTCTGTATCTTTATCGTCCTTTTTATCCCATGTTACGAAATATTCATCTGCATCTGCCGCTATTTTGGGAAACGTTTCCATGTCACCAATGCCGATCTCCCTTAACTCTGCAAATGTTTTGCCTGCGTCATCGCTCTTACTTAATAAGATAATATTATGCATTTCTTTATCAAAGCTATTCCATACTATGTAGACACTTTGTCCTTCCGCCGCAAGTTCAACGTGATATGGACCCATTGAATTCTTACTTATTATAGTACTTTTAGAAAATGTCTTGCCGCTGTCAGAGCTCTTAGAGAGCATTATTTCTCTTTCACCGGATGAATCATCTACCCATACAATGTAGATAATATTTCCAACACTTGCGATTTGTGGATGTTCTGAAAATCCTGTGTTATTGCTTAGGTTTATGGGTGAGCCAAAAGTTTCACCACTGTCGTTACTTTTTTTAAAAAATATATCATAATTTCTAGTTCCATAGCTGCCTACAGATTCTTGCCAAACTATGTATATGTTCTCTGATGATGAGCTAATCTGTGGATATACAGAATCGTCTTCATTTTGAGTTAGATTGTTTGTTTCACTGACAAAGTTCAGTCTTTCGGCGGGTTTTTCCTTTTCGTCAGTTTCTGTACCACTTCCTTGAGCAATTGTAGATGATCCCATCATAAGTAATGTAATTATGAATACATAGTATGAAGGCACTTTCATAATTAATGATGGTATGTCTTTCTAGATATTTATCTGTACATCACAATCATCCATTGACCATTATATTGCTGAGTCAAATACTTGAATCAAAGCTGAAGTTAATGGGGCGGAGAAATTATAACTGCTTATATTATTGGAGCATGTCACAGATATTCTAATTTCAATCAAAGAATAAATAATATATGTCAAATTTCATAGTTAATGGTGAGTGTACTTTGGCGCGATCCTTGGTTAAAACCCCTCTCAATCTATGATATTGAAACAAAATTTTGTAAATCCTGTAAGAGAATTTTAAACGATAAAGACTTCGTTACTTCCTGTGAATTTTGCGAAATTGGTATAATGCACGACAATTGTGCTAATGAACACATCTTGAAAAAACACAAGGCAGAAGTTAGGAAGAAAATAGAGCTACATAGGGATAAACCATTACATGATTTTCAATAAATCACTGCCTGTTTAGAATTCACTAAATATAACATGTACAGTTCTTCCTCAAGGGATTATCTATCTAAATTTCTACTTTGCTAACCAAAATTACCCGTTAAGAATCTGTGTGAAGGAAGGTCCAACATCATGTTCTTAATTTAAGTATCGAACAATACATTCATTTAGATATTTGCATTAACTGTATGGGTTTATAGAGTGTAATTTTTTAGTCTAAAAAAATGCACAAAATTGAAACTAAATTGCACATAATTGAAACTATTTGACCGAAAAGATTATTTAGAGGAGATATAGCATTTTATGAGGATGAACAAATACGTACATGTTTTGCTGGTTTTTGCAATTGTATTTACAGCAATGCAACTTTTAGCATGGAGTACGGCAGAGGCTGGGAAATATCCTAAATTAAGAGCAGACGCGGGCGATGATTTCAAAACATTGGAAAATAAAGAAGTAAAACTAGATGGCTCCGATAGTAAAGGTGCCTTTAAAAAATTTGTTGATTTTGAATGGGAGCTGGTCAGAGTAAATGGTGCCAAGGTACAAAATAATCAACCTATTGAGATAAACAATAACGATGAAAAAACAGCTTCATTCATGGCTCCGGATGTCCCTTCAGGCGAAGTCACATATGAATTCAAACTCAAAGTAAAGGACGAAGTTGATAGAGAAGATGATGATATAGTGACCGTACATGTGCTGAACCAACAAGCTCCTGTTGGACCTACCTGACGCTAGAGAAAGACGCTGATTTAGAAACCAAATAAAGTAGCTATAGCGATGAAACTGAGGTCCAGTTTCATCTACCTATTTATTTATTTATTCATTGGCTCCACTTTTCATTTCCATTAGTTTTTGAACTCGCTTTTCCACTGGTGGATGTGTGGAGAATAGATTAGCAATAGAAGTTCCAGAAAGAGCAGGAATAATAAAGAATGCATTCAATTTTTGAACATTTTCTAATTCTTTTGGTGGAATGACTTTGATTTTGCCACTTATCTTGAGAAGAGCGCTCGCCAATTTATCTGGTTTCCCGGTCATGATTGCTCCACCTCTATCTGCAGAAAATTCTCTGTACCTTGAAATTGCTCGAATAATCAGGAAACTTACTACCCAAGTTGTTATTGCAACTAGCAGAACAATTGCGCTTGTACCGGCAGTGTTTCGATTTCTGGTTTGTAAGCCACCAAATAATCCAAATCGAACAAGATACCAGGCAACAGTAGAAAAAACGCTAGCTAAGGTTAATACTAGAACATCCCTGCTCCTTACGTGGCTCAATTCGTGGCCTATTACTGCTTCAAGCTCATCATTGTCCAACAGATCTAAAATACCTGTAGTTACTGCAACCAGAGAGCTTTTAGGACTCTTACCTGTCGCAAATGCATTGGGAACAGGGGAATGAACCATTGCAACTTTAGGCTTCGGGAGTCCATCATTGGTGGAAAGTCTTTCCACAATTTCATGTAGCCTAGGATATTCCTCTTTTGATACTATCTTTGCACCAGAACTCCATAGAACTATCTTGTCAGAGAAATACCATTGTGCTAGAATCATAACAGATGCAATTATGGCTAGTGGGATATATCCTACTCCAAGATAGTGAAGTATGCTCAGGAATACGATATATAGTACTCCTAAAATGACGAAACTTAACATCATTCTGGCATTAAGACCAGCGTCTCCCTTCCAAACTAGAGCCATGAATTATGTATCGATAACATTGCATATTTCCTTAATTAATCTAGTGTATTTTGTTTTCCTTTTAGTGAGAAATTGACCTATCATTTATAGGTCTAAAGTGAGAATATAAAGTAGTACAAGTGCCAATCATAACTGCTCAAGAGCAAACAAGCAATTGTAACATGCTATTACAATTGAAGGATTTTAACGAAGTATTTGAGTTTGTAAAGTCCTCTGTTAATTCAATATATGAAATGAAACGAGCTGGTTTGAGCTTGATGCTTCATAGAATGCCTACAAGAGTCGGAGCTTATCATGTATTAGGTTCAAATGTGATTGCCGTCAACAGCATCCTGCTAGATTTGGTAAAGAAATACTCAACTTCCAACGATGAATACAACTCTTATTTATTTATGGTGCTTTTACACGAGTATCTACATAGTTTTGGAATTTTGGATGAGCATAAGGTTAGACAAATGAGCCTTGAACTTTGCGAAAAATTCTTTGGGGAAAAACGCACAGTAACAGTTATGGCTGAAGATCCTTTGAAAATTTTTCCTCAGTTAGGACTTGTAAGCTATGATAAATTTGAATTTGAAAATAAATATGAAATAATCAAAAACTTTGATAACTCAAATCAAACTTACATCCAGTAGAATAAAGAAATGAATATCATTTTTTATCCTGGTTATACATCTATGTCTTACTTCAATTCAGAAAGCCACTATTTTTTGAATTCGATTAGTTCACAAAATAAAAGAATAGTGAAAGAACAAGAGAGAAAAATATTATCTTAATTTGGAACTTTAATTGGTTCTAATTCCTCTTTTTCTTGCTCTTCCTTTTCTGCAAGGTTTCTACTTTTTTGTTTTATCCTCTCTGGGATTTCAAAATCGTAGCACATTTTGATCTGCCTATATTAGCGCAATTGTACTATAAAGCATTTTTGAAAAGCGAAAATTTTGTAAATACACTTATCCTGTCATCATCGCACTTTTTATCATGTTTTGTAGTGTACTTTTTCATACCAGAAAAATTCCTTGAAATCCATTTTATGGAAGAACGACTCTGACAATCTACTAATAGTATTATCTTGCATAAATAAATAATGTGCAACACTGCTGTCGTCATAGGTAAAGAGCTTTCAAATTATTCCTTTGGTGGGAAACATCCACTAAATTCTAGCAGACTTGAAGCATTTTGGTCAAAACTCACTCTTTCAGAGGCTATGCGTTCAGGTAGTTTGAAACTACTTTCACCTGCTCTAGCTGATGAAAGGACAGTATCCTCTTTTCATGAAAATGATTATATCAATTTTGTAAAAAAGTCTTCAGTAACTGGGTCTGGATATCTCGATTCAGGAGATACGCCTTCCTTTAAAGGAGTATTTGAGGCTTCATTGTATGTGGTCGGGTCTACACTATTGGCCCTGGATACTGTAATTAATAAAACGAATGGGATTGTTCATGCATTTAATCCGATTGGAGGTCTGCACCATGCAAGAAGGAATGCAGCTGGCGGTTTTTGTGTCTTCAATGATATAGGGATTGCAATAATGCATGCTAGAAAGAAATATAATTTAAAGAAAATCCTGTATGTTGATATCGATGCCCATCATGGAGATGGAGTATTTTACGAATTTGAAGACGATCCTGATATACTCATAGCTGATATTCATGAAGATGGTTCTTTCTTATATCCTGGAACTGGTTTTGAATCAGAAACCGGCTTAG
>DASUMD010000206.1:0-3434 GCA_036277875.1 Nitrososphaeraceae archaeon | reverse complement strand
ATGCTAAAAAATAGTAAACAATTTATTAACCTGATAAATATGTGCCGCGAAGAAAAAGATATTGGAAAAAGATATCAGCTATTGAATCACATTAATTACTTGGTGCCATCAGAGCTCAGCGTATCAATCCCATCGATTATTACTCATGACTGTATAGACCAGATTTTGAGTTCTATGGAAGAAAAAATTTCGCCTCCCATCTATCAGCTTACGTCATAATTTTCATCTTCAATCGAAATTAGTTACTCGATTCTACTTCTTCAAAATTACATCTATGAGATTAATCTTTAGATATTATTCTCGGTGCAATTCTAGCATATGTTCTTTCAATTCCTCTTGGGTATTGAATGTCATTCCACATGCTGCGCATTTTTCTTGACCATCCGAAGACATATTGTACAATATCCAATATATAATATAACCATTTCAATCTTGCACATTCATCAACACAAAATGAGAGTTCTACTTCATATAGAATATTTTTTCTGGTTTTATCTTTAATATCACTCTTCGTTCTCCTTTTGACCTTCGTGGAAATTTATCCATGTCAACATATTTTCTTGCTAATTTATCGATATGTTTTTCAGCTGCATCTCCAGTAATTTGATTTATCACCTTACCTCTTATGGTAACCATTTCATACTGATTATTTTGATCAATTATTGATAAAGCTACTCTGGGATCTCTGGAAATATTCGACTGCTTTATTCTACCCAATGCAGTATTAATTAGAATATTACCATTTTCAATATCAACCCAGGTGGGAGTAACATGCGGAGAGCCATCTTTCATTAGCGAAGACAAAAAGGCAAAATTCTTCCTTTCAAAAAGTTCTCTGATGTGAGGGTCACTTAACTTATTTGATTGCTCACTCATAGACAAATATTGACTCTATTTTTAATAACTGTTTCCTTGGTAGAAGTATGCGTTATTGTATAAATTAACTTTCTTATATAGAAAAGAATTTTCATGACAGGAAATGAATCGAAATTTTCTTATATTAAAGTGAGAAATAATATTGAATTTGAAACGAAGTAGGGAGGATGACGTAAACAAGACTGTATTGAAGGTACTGGCAGAAATTGAAGAAAAGGCAAGAAAGGATTTTCTTCCTTCGATAGGGCCTATTAAGGGAAAAATCATAGAAGATGTTATTAAGGATCACAAGCCAAAGAAGGTACTCGAAATTGGAACATTGCACGGATATTCGGCAATTTTAATTGCAAATACTATGTTGAGTTACATATACGGAAAAGAGAATTTTGACATTGATTTTAAGTCACGTGAGCCTATTTTAATAAGCGTGGAAAAGGATGAGAAACTTGCAAGCATAGCAAGAAATAACATTGAAAATTCAAGATTGTCTAAATTAATCCAGGTAATTAATGGCGAGGCAATAGAAGAGATTCCAAAGCTTAAGTCCAAATTCAGTATGATTTTCTTGGACGCCACAAAGAGCGAATATCTAAAATATCTTCAACTTATTGAAGAATATAGTTTACTAAATAAAAGAGCAGTGGTGGTTGCCGATAATGTAATAATGTATGAGAATGAGATGAAAGATTACTTAGATTATGTTAGGTATTCAGGCAAGTATATTAGTCGCACAACAATGACAACCTTGGAGTTTACTAAGAATGTTACAGATGCTCTTGAGGTGAGTATTAATGTTGTCTTGTAATGTATGAAATTTAGTAATCAATGGTTGATAAATCTGCAACTTAGTAATCAATGGTTGATAACTTTTCATACTTGTCTCACTGCTTATTGATTTGAGTAACATAAAACCGATCACAGTTACCTTGGAAGATTACCCTATTTAATTATGACATCACTTGAACTATCATAGGAAAAGGATCTTACAGTATCATATCGTATTATATTGGTGAAATGATGAACCAATTAATTATTTTGCAACGCTAGCGACACTCGAGATACCTCCACTGTTGTTTATAGCATTATTCTGTCCGAGGAATATTATAGATTCTATAAATTGGTCACGAATCTCAATGTTATCTAGAGTATCAAAATTCTCTGGGGTTGCCATGAATTCCATCTTGTAGCCACTATTGCCTACAAATGTGATCCAGTATTTCACTGCTCCACTAACAGGGTCGATTTCATTTTTCTGCTTGAACATTAACATAAAGGAGCCGGTCCTTTGACTATCGATACTAACAAAAGATGGTGATTCAATTATCTTAAATTCATATTCATTGTCGTCAGTTGTGGTCGCGCTATAGAACTTTGTGAATGCAGCGTCCAAGTTAGTTGTGCCAAAGCTCTCTAATAAATCATCATAGAAATGAATTCGTAATTTGCCTGCTGCTATTTTTTTATTTGAAATGTCTATTTGAGATCCTTCGTCTAATCTATTGGCCTTTTCTTTAATTTGCCAATCCGAAGGATATTGAAACTGGATTTGATTTTTTTCGCTAGTATAGTCAGTAAATTGCAAAGCAAAAGATCCGCTGATATTGGGAAGAAATATGATAAGATTAGACAAAATAAAGGCTACAATAACAAATTTTCGCTTTCCAATAATTTCTAAAGTTATTAAATCCTCACATCCATAGAATTCCCAAATATTAAATAATCATAATAAGATTTAATCTTTTAACTTTCGGAAAAATCCCTCAGTATGCCCTGCTTGTGATCTATTAATTACCAGTTCACATAATTCATTAATGCTATGTTATGCAATAAGTAAATAATAATATTGAGCAGAGAAAAAAGGAATCCCTTCAAGCGTGATCAGGCATTAAACGACGCAACTAGTGGACAATTTGGAGAAGAACCTGTAGATATTCCAGAAAATCATTCCGAAATGCAAAAGCAAGAGGATGAGCGAAAAAAAACTGCCAGAAAATTTTCAAAAATATTAAATAATTATCCAGACTCAATGCGATACACATTGGCTTTTTCTTTAACCTCCCCCTATTACATACAGTTCATGTGTTAACTCATAAATTATCTAAATCTTGGATGAATGTGTCTCAGTCTTTATAGTCAGGGCATTATGATAGCTTTTAAAAATTGCTGGAAGTATTCCAATGGGTTCACCATCTACTGAAACAGTAACAGTAACATTTCTCTCTTTTGGCAAGAACTTGACCTCTGAAGCTTGATAATAAAGTATATCATCTTCATATTTGTAAGTACTTGTACCCTTTAGTTCGATTAATTTATCAAGCATTTTGAAACTCCCTGAATTTGTCAATATTATGATATCCATCAAAGCATCTGAAAACTTTGCGCGAGGCGCTGCCTTGAATCCGCCGCCAAGGAAACGACCATTTGAAACTATACCCATTGTCATTTTAGAAAAGATTTTTTTATCTCTATCAATTACTATGTCGCATTCATTGCTGTTGTAGGATGGAAGGGTCGCAACTATACTTGCCATCGTAGATACAAAACGATTTTTTATTTTT
>DASUMD010000205.1:0-7860 GCA_036277875.1 Nitrososphaeraceae archaeon | reverse complement strand
ATGTTCAGTGGATGACAGCTGGATCTGGCTTGCTTCACTCGGAAATGCCGGAAAAGGAATTTACTAAAAATGGCGGAAGGTTGCATGGATTTCAGCTGTGGATAAATCTTCGCAAAACTGACAAGTGGAATAAGCCTGATTACCAGGATGTTCCTTCCACAAAAATTCCTCAAGTCAGTACTTCTGATGGTAAAGTATCTGTTAAAGTTATTGCAGGAAATTTCGGTGAGGCTAAGGCAGTAATCAATACTTTAACTCCCATTTTGTACTTGCACTTTACCCTTCAACCAGGAGGAGAAGTTGTGCAGTCCGTTCCTGAGAATCTTAATGCATTTGCGTACGTTATTGGTGGTAAAGGTCTTTTTGGCAAGGATAAAACAGCGGTCGGTGAAAAGAACTTGATTGTGTTCAAAAATGACGGTGGACATATTTCAATTAGAGAATCGGATAATGCAAAATCTCCTCTGGATGTATTGCTTGTGGCAGGAATGCCCCTCAATGAACCAATAGTACAGTACGGACCATTCGTTATGAATACTCGAGAAGAGATAGATAAAACATTGGAGGATTATCGGAATGGTAGAATTGGAAAGATTGATTTTTAAAAGGTATTAGGACATTCCTATCCTATTTATTTTATTTTTTTATTTTGTTTTTGCTTTACGTGTTTTCATAAAATTATGCACTAGTATTTTTAACCCCTGCCCTCTCGCATGCTAACTAAAATTCTGAATATACCAACTTTGGCATGTTCTTCTGTTATTAGGATCAGCCCTCCCTCTCTAAAAGTAGCTCCTTGATTAAAAAGAGTACAATGCACTAAAGCTAAGCTCCATGTCAAACCGCGTTGAAGAAAGACTAGAGGGTTCTGTACAGATTTCCTTAGTCAATAAAATTAAGAACCACAAGCTTAGGAGTGCTCTTGACTACCTTAATCAAATTTCATTTACAGTTGACGGTACTTCAAACAAAACCATAGATTTGTTATCTAACGACGCCATGTGTCTGCTTGGTAACTCAAGAATGACAAATCTCATGTTAACAAAGCTAACGGTGCATTGTTTACTGCCAAAGAAATATGGAGGATTTAGAAATTCAAAAGTGTTTATCCTTGACGCCGGAAATTGTACTGATGTCTATCAGTTTGTAGATTTTATGAAACAATACGGTCTGAACATCAAAAAAAATCTCAAGAAAATAATGATATCCAGAGTATTTACTGTATATCAGCTTACTCATTTTCTAAAATATGAGCTTCCCAAAACTGTCCATGATTACAGAATTAACATAGTAATAATTCCTGACTTGTTGGCAATGTTTCTGCGGGAAGCAGAGATGGACTTTAACGAAGTGAAGTTCTTGCTAACAGAAATTATTAATATTCTTAAGACAATTACTCATGAAGGTAAAGTACTGTTAATAACTTCACTTTCTCTTGACGATAAATTGCCACCTTTCATTATGGAATTAGGGAACATGATCGTTAAATATTTTAGCAAATGTGTTACGATTGACAAAAACAAGACAAATAATAAATTTAAAATAGTCATACAGCAAAAACAAGATGCAGACTATATTGCTGTTAAAAAGTATACGTCATTAACTGCAGAAGATGTATTGACGGTCAAGGGAAGATGATGAATGGGAAGGACAATTCCGTCTTTTAGGCTAGCATGTATGGCCGAGGAGTTGAGGTGGCGTATATTTCGTTCTCGACTGAGCAAGAGTGATAGAAAAAAATTCGATGAGATGTTTTCGACTTGCCGTCTCTATAACAGCGCATGTGCAAATTCTGCTAGACCAATAGTTTTGGAGTGTATTATAATGTCAATTATTCTAAATGACTTCAAGCGACTAACAGAAATACTGAAAGAAAGTAATAATAAGAATATCTGGATTCAGGACCAATCTAATGAAACTCGGTGATAAAGTTGACATTCTTTCCAAACGAAGATATACTAACAAGAGAAATTCAGGCATGGAGCGGATTTGCTGACGCACTACGAGAGGAAGACAGAGTACTATTTTTGCGTATGCTAAAGCAATGTTACCAATATATTGATTCAATCAATTCAAAAGGAGAGTACTATTCGACAGAGTCTCTACTAATAAGTTTAATCTTTGTTCAACATAAGATTATTGATTGGTTAATCAATAATGGAAATTTTAACTTGCAAGAGTGGAGATAATCTAATTTAGGGATTAGTAGCCAGATATGTTCTCAGGATGGTTATTTGATGCATATGCCAAAAATGATAAGATGGTCTTTTGGATAAGACAGAGCAATGGAGAGACAATAAGACTAGAAGATGATTGGTGCCATCCCATATATGTAGCTACAGATGAACATTTATTATTTGAGCAAATTTTAACAAGCGAAGACATTGCCAAACATATATCGAGTTCTGAAATTGTACAGAAATATGAAAACTTGACAGATTCAAAAGAGTCAATGGTACTTCAAATAAGACTAAAAGACTCTAATAGTGCTGCAAAAGTAGCTTCAAAAATTGAAAAAAAATTCAGCTTCGGGAAAATTAGACTCTATAACGTGGATGTACTTCCAGCTCAGACATATTTTTATGAATACGGCATATTTCCGACATGCTATTGTCATATTAATACGAACAAATCTGGTTTGGATTGGGACGTGAGAGATAATGTACGGTCTACTGATTATGAGTTACCACAATTTGAGAACGTACATCTCAGAGTATTTCCAAAAGTAGCACGAGGTACTATACCAAGATATACAGATAGGATAGACCATATTGAAATACAAAAATTTTCGACAAATGAGATAATTCGGATTGAAAAAGACTCTGAAAGTGATATACTTTGCAAACTTATGATACAAATGGCAAGCATAAATGCAGATTTCGTGCTGACAGATGATGGAGATTCGTTTACTTTTCCGTACTTGATTGAAAGGGCAAATAGTAATCGTATAAAAATAGAGCTAGGAAGAGAACAAGATGGAGGTGAATTAGTCAAGCCCGCAAAAGAAGGCACTTCGTACTTTTCATATGGTAAAATTTTTTTCAAGCCTTCGACAATAAGGTTACCCGGAAGGATACACATTGATACGGATAATTCATTTATTATGGCAGAATCGGGATTACCGGGCTTATACGAGCTGGCAAGAATCTGCAGAATGCCCTTTCATACCGCATCTAGGGCAAGTATAGGAAAATGTATGAGCAGCTTGCAGTTCTACACTGCTGATAGAAAAAATGTTCTTATTCCATGGAAACCTACTCTGGCTGAACATGTCAAGAGCCTGGAAGAACTTTTAATTGCCGACCGAGGAGGGATGATTCTTGAACCTTGGATTGGAGTACATGAGAATGTAGCGGAACTTGACTTTGTTTCTCTCTATCCATCGATAATGGAAAAGAAGAACATATCAGCAGAAACGGTATTCTGCGACTGCTGTCCTGATTCAAGGCTAAGGGTTCCTGGTTTGGATAACTATTACAGGTGCGAAAAAAGAAAAGGACTAGTGCCAACAGCCCTTGAGATTCTTCTCGCCAAAAGAAAAATCTACAAACAGCTGAGAGATTCGGCTACCAATACTCAACTGAAAGAAATCTATGATGCAAGGCAAACCGCAATTAAGTGGGTTCTGGTAACAAGTTTCGGATACCTTGGTTTTAACAATGCTAAATTTGGAAGAATTGACGCTCACATTGCAGTGTGTGCCTTTGACAGGAAGATTTTAATTGACACCATAAGAACTGCCGAGCAACAGAATTTTAAGGTTTTACACGCCATAGTAGATTCTATTTGGGTACAGAAAAAGAATTCAAACACAGATATAACCTTTGACCGCTATGAGTCATTGAAAAAAGCTATAGAAAACAAAACAGGTTTCGACATATCACTTGAAGGGGTGTACAAATGGATTGCGTTTGTTCCTTCAAAAAGTAATTCCATGGTTGGAGTTCCAAACAGATATTTCGGTGTCTTTGAGGATGGAACCCTCAAGCTTCGAGGAATTGAAGCAAGAAGACACGATACCCCTGTTTTTTTCTCCAATTACCAACAATTAATTTTAAACGTCTTATCAGAAGCAGCCAACATAAGTGAAGTTAAAATGATGTTTCCGAAAATAAAAAAAATATTCGAATCCCATTTGAAACTTTTAAGAGAAAGGAACGTTAGTCTGACTGACCTGGTATTTACTAAAAGGGTTTCAAAAAACTATGATGAATATGAAGATAGAGACACTGTCGAAAATAATGCCCTTTTAGACTTGAGTGGAGGAGGTAAATCATTAAGAGCCGGCGAGATTTTAAAATATGTTGTGACTGACTACTATCGAAGGCATTCCAAGAAAAGGAGTATCCCTATAGAACTGGTTAACTCCCAAACCAAATACGACGTCAAAAGATATTGTGAAATATTAATAGAAGTAACTGACACAGTTACAAAACCTTTTGGTATATCATTAAAAGCTGAGAATGCGATACAATTCTAATTACTTCTCAGGGTATCATCCAATGTTGCTTGTCTTGAAGGTTGAGATAATAAATTTCGAGCATTTTCCAGCACTGCTCTATCCTTCTGAGTTAAATTTGTGCCTAACATCTCTTTGAACTCTATCGCGTTAACGACAGCTCTCGCGCCATAATGGTTGTTAAAGTATCCTCTGACTACGACCGTCTCCGTAGATAGTTGTTTAACCTTTTCAACCCATGGCGTTAATTCGTCTCTTGAGTAAAGATAATTATATCTAGGCTTTACTTGCCTTCCATGCCATCTAATAAAAGAATGATTAGAAGTTACTATAGGTTGGGATAGAAATTGTAGTTTATCTGACGCTGGAGAGTCAGTCATGACAGCTGCTATATTATAATGTTTTAACAATTCCCATGGGCCTTCTGTGTCCCATGAGGGATGTCTAAATTCAACAGCGTAATCATAGCCACTAGGTAGCCTGTCAAGAAATTCCTCTGTATTCCGAAATTCTTTAACTGTGAAACTCGGTGGCAATTGAATTAATACTGCTCCCAATTTATTAGCATACTTCAGAGGTGATATTTTATCAAGAAACTCATCGAATATTGCCATTGCCCCTCTACTTACGTCAAGTTTATTATCATGCGTTACTGTTTCAGGAGCCTTGATTGAGAATTGAAAGTTGTCAGGAGTTGCTCTAACCATTGCTGTAAACGTGTCCTTGGTCATGTACATGTAGAATTTTTCATAGAACGTTGCATCCATTTCAACTGTATCAAAAAAATCAGCGTAATACTGTAACTTTTTAGTTTGAGCATCGGGATAAAATGCCTTGACCCAGCCTCCCTTCTCAAACGTATCCGAATAGCTCCAGCCAGAACAACCTATAAACACAGACATAATTTTTTCTTAGTAATATTGACAAACACTCAATTAAAAATATGTAAAATAAAATTACAAGTTATTCTGCTAGTTTTCTTATCATTCATTCATTCATGCATTGATTATTTTGTTCTCTTTTGGGCCCACTTTAGCTTCATTTGATTTAAAAGCTCGAAATTTTCATAAATAAATGGTCTTGTCTCTCTCATTCCTTCTATTACTGGCTTTGCCTTCTGCCAGAAAGGAGTGGGGTTGAAAACATCAAAATACAGATTAGCATCAATGAGTTGCCTCTTTACTAATGTCCCTGAAAGCTCAAAAAAACCACAAACCCGAATAAAATGGCATCTATCTTTAGTGGTACCATGATACTTTTGTTTATACTCATCATAGTTTTTTGCTTTGAAATCTTCAAGGAACCAAAGAATAGAATCTCGGTTTCGATCATATATCTCGTAGAGTGAAAATAGAGCATCTACATCATCATTTACCAATGTATGTTAATATCATCCAAAGCATTAAAATATTTTTGAATTAGTTTTTATGTACGAGATTTAAAAGAAGAGGAAGACTGCTTTTCAATCTTTAACAGGACTTAAAGAAACTGCTAAATTAGATGTAGTTTGCTTTTTAATTCCTTGGCTCGATTTCTTATAGTTACTTCTGTAACTCCAGCGGCTTCTGCGATGTCAATCTGTCTAATTGTTTTGCCTTCCATTTGAAGTGATACATATAATACTGCCCCGGCAAATCCCATGGGATCTTTTCCAGCAGAAAATTCTTGCTCAAGAACTTTTTTCATGAGGTCTCTTGCATGCCTTGTTGTCCTTTCATTCAACTCGATTTTATTTGCAATTTTGTCTATACATTGGAAACAGTTTACCTGTGGTATTTTTCTTTTCAAGTGAAATACAATCTCTCTGTAAATTTTTGCAATAGCCTTCCTTCTAATATTACTGGCTTCCGCAAGTTCATCAATTGTTCTAGACACGCCCAGTTCTCTGCATGTTATGTAGAGACAAGCAACAAGTACTGCGCCTATCGTTCTACCTCTTATTAAGCCATCTTCCTGGACCTTTCGGTATGTATATGCAGTTTTTTCAACTATAGGAGGTGTAAGACCTAATTTATCCTTCAATTTGTCTAGTAAAATGAATGCGGTTGTAAAATTACGTGAAGTGCTATCCCGAAACATGGTACGTGAGTCCCATATTCGCAATCTGTTCATTCTAGCTTGCATTCCTGAATCAATCGTTTGTCCAGTAGAATCTTTGTTTGTTTTGCCAATTATCGTTGATAGATTCATATCATGTACGGCAAGAGAAAAAGGCATTCCTATTCTACTCTTATCGGTTTCACGATCTTTGGAATTTGTCCATTCCTTACCATTCTCTTCTATACCATCTATTACAACTGTTCCACAGTTACTACACACAATTTCTCCGGATACTAAATCAGTAACCATCTTATTCTCTTCTATATTACAGGTTGAACACGTAATTACTTTTGACATTATAACGTTTAAGTAGTTATATATGCGCTGATCAAGTATTTAAGTATTGTACTGGAATGTCAAAGCCAATATTATTTATAGAATTTTAGAATGAAATATGATACTTTTACTGAGACCCTATATTCAGAATACCCTCTTGAGAAGCTGTTGAATTTTGTAGCTCTTTTATAATATATTACCTATAGTAAATTGACCATGAACGTTGCATCTAACTCAAAGTTAATGCAATATCTGTTAGAAAAAAAAAGGGAACAGATTTCAATTATGGACAATCTTGAAAATGAAATAGAATGTCCTAGATGTCATGACGTAATGACCTTGTGTTCTGATTTCGATTTTCTCTACTATAAGTGTGAAGAGTGTTATTTGCCTCTATATACTTCACCCGGTTCGGATTATTAGTATCGCTTATTGGTTATCTGGATTTACAAGTAGTAATTTTTACGCACTAAAAATTCTTCATATAATACATTTGAACACATCATTTGAATACATATTTATTTTTCAATAACACAATTGTTTTATTCCAAATGTCCAGAGTAAAAAAATCTCTAGTTTATTTGCTAGTTATAGCCCTGTTTGGAATAGTTTATCAAAATCCTTTTTGCTGCGATGCTGCTTATTCTCAGCAGACGGAGCTCAAATATGTAAAACAGATCGGAATGAAGGGCGATGAAAAGGGACAGTTTACCAATCCTCATAGTCTTGCAGTTGACAATCTTGGTAACCTTTTCGTAGGAGATACGGGCAACAAACGAGTACAAAAGTTCTCTCCTGATGGTACATTCATTACGAGTTGGGGCTCAGAAGGAAATAAGAGTGGTCAGTTCATGGGCTTGCATGATGTTGCCGTTGACCCTGAAGGAAAATTTGTTTATACCGTTGAGCTCAAGAATCATCGAGTACAAAAATTTTATTCTAATGGAAGCTTTATTACAAAATGGGGATATAATGGTACAGGGGATCGTGACTTGATGAGGGCTCCACATCAAATCGCAATAAAT
>DASUMD010000204.1:0-3847 GCA_036277875.1 Nitrososphaeraceae archaeon | reverse complement strand
ATTAAGACTTAGATTTTCATAATTTACATTTAAGAGACTTGCAGCATGTGAAAGATTGTTAGTGATATTGGCTAGAAGGACAATTGCCTGTGATTGTTGCTCGTTCTTTAGTAGTTCACGAAGCTCTTCTCTCATCATTATTTCTAAATTAAGCATAAGAGTTGGATCAACTTTTTCAAGCGGTGCTTCAATATACTCGAAATTGTCCAGGTATGCAGTAGTTGCATATTTTACAGCAGAAGAAAAGTCCGAATTATTCTTTATAGCTCCATCGATTTTTGTTATTAAATGTTTTATATTTCCAAAGTAAATTCTTAAAGAATCATCTGACTGAATATTAGATTCTTCATTTAGATTCGCTTGGATGGCTGTTATGAGTTTCGAGATGCTCTCAGCTTCAGATTTAGTAGCTAAGGAATTCTTTAGATCCATGAAGAATGACTCAAGTTCCTGTTGTTTGGAATCACTAAAAGATTTGGAAATATTTTTGTATAGATTATATGAAATATCTACCATACCTATTGCATTTTCATAATCTACTTGATTGGAGGGATTCTTAGTGCTACCAAAATCAGATAATTGGTAAAATTTTGATGTATCATTTAATAGTGCTGTGATAGTTGAAGCTATGATTGAATGGTAATCCGAACTATTCGGATCCAGTAAATCTGAGTTGATATTATTCAAAATATTCACGATTTGAGCTAACTTATTTCCTATTTCTGGTAATTGAGAAGTGGACCTTACTAGTATTGGTAAATCAATTAATAATGATTCTAATCTTGCAGCTGATTCTTGATCTATTTCTCCAAGTTTATCCTTAATTGAAGGAAGAATTATTGAGTGGGAGATATACGCATGTTCAAAAGCTCTTGTGTTATCTCCTTTTGTCAGACTTGCTTGAACTAAGTTCATCTGCTCTAAAATTCTTTGTGTGTTAACGGTAACCAAAATTAAGTCATTTGAACTGAGTTCAATATTCTGTGCCCCATATATGGAATTAAGAAAGAGGCTAGCAATTAGGAAAAGAACCCAAAGAGATAAGTGAGTTTTTCTCCTATTTACATTCCCATTAAAGATTTTCATTAAATCTATCTACCTCATATGATAACGTTTGAAGGAATAATTTTTTAAATGACATAAAACTATTAGGCTTACCTAAGTAAATTAATTCTATATAAATCTTGATAATTTTAAATTAATTGCTATTTGGGATTATAAAGTCTCAGAGATCCAAAAATGCCTTTCTCCTAAATTCGAAGAAATTATTTTCCTTGCCGAGAAGTTGATTTAAACTTGTCGATTTTTTTCAAATCTTCTATTTTTTCAAGTATGAGTGTCCTTAATCTTTGAATAAGAGTTTTAATTCTGTGAACTCCAGGGATGGCAAAATGTCTTGCTACTATAACAGGACATTTCAATTCATATAACATATTTAGAAAATGGGGATCAGTAAAGAAACTAAATTTTGAAATGCTGGCACCAGTTATCAGAACATCTGGTTGAAAATTACCCAATGAAGACAAGATTGTATCTGCCGCCTCATTACTATATTTAAGATCATTATCTGAAAGTGTGATCTCGTTAAATTCAATTCCAACTTGCTCAAGATATTCTTTTTGTTTCAATATGTCTGTTATCTTTACAATTTTTTCGTGTTCGTCCTCATTTTTAGTATTAATGTACAGAACGTTAATTTTGAATTGTCCTGAGCGTTCTAACCAACTGGTTGCTTTCAATACAACATCAGAATGATCACCTCCATCATATAGCACGACTAAATTTTTCTGGCCAACACGCCCTCTTGACTTTCGACTTGGTTCAAGTGTGAACTCTTCGTTTCCTTCTGACAAAACGGTCAATACATCACATGTCAATAATGTTTGAATTTTTTTGCTGTTTCTAAATGTTTCAAAATCTGTTATCAATAAATCTATTTTTTGTTCTTCCACTGTAGCCAGTATAGCTTCATTTGCATCATGAGAGATTCTTACAAGATAATGATTTGGTATGTTCTCCTTATCGAGGAGTTTGTCTAATGGTTCAAATGATTTCCTTGCAGTCTCAGCGTACCCTGTTCCTGCAGATAGTGGTGTCTGTTTTGGAACGGTTATAACTCGCAAAATATTAATCTCCCCGATATTTTCTTTCGCAATTCTTATCGCATATTTTAATAATCTATCTGGATCTTCAGGGGTATATGGAATAAGAATCCTGTAATCTTTCCTCTCAAGATCTCCTTCACTGGTAACAATTGGAGCATAATGCTCTATCTCTTTCCTGAATGTATACATTCGATATATAAAGAATCCAATTACGACCCATACTATGGTTATCGCCCAGCTTAATGGTTGTGTAAACAGTAGATAAACTGCCAGTCCAAGCTTTAGAAAGATACCAATTATTGGTATTACGGGAAAGAATGGAGTTTTGAAACCATAGTCCAACTTATCACCATAAATCCTTCGGATAGTGATTACAGCCATATTAACTTGGGTAAATAATAAAAGAAAAATAACACCAGCTGCTACAGCGATCTGTTCAAGAGGTAATCCAAAAGCCATAATGGCCATTATGATACCAGAAATTAGTATTGCGATATAGGGTGTCTTGTTCTTTCTGTGGATAGCACTGAGCTGGTTTGGCATATTGTAATTTCTGCCCATAGCAAAAGCTACTCTGGCTGATGAAAATGTAGTTGCGTTTAACGCAGCTAGTGTAGAAATCAATCCTCCTCCTAGAACGATAAATGCTCCATAAGGAAGTATAAGTTCAGCTGCTTTCATTATTCCTAGCTCACCTGCATCACCAATGTATTTCCACGATTCGATACCTGCTGGAAATATTGCCCCTATGGATACAAAAGCAATCAAACAATACAAAATAACTACAGCAGTTAGAGATATGAAAATAGCCCGTGGAATGTTCCTTTTTGGATTCTTTACTTCTTCTCCAGTTTGAACGATTACCTCATAGCCTTCGAATGCTATGAAAGTCAGACCCATCGCAGCAACTATCCCACCGATCCCCATTGGTGCAAAATCTGAAAAGTTCATCTCCCAGTTTGGATGTCCATTCATGACCCACAAACCGGCTGCGATTAAAATGAATATTAGTCCTAACTGAATTATAGTAACGACGACTCCGGTCCTACCCGTTTCAGACGTTCCTTTGATGTTGATATAAGTGAAAGCCGCAATAGCTGCCACGGCTATCAACTTATCTAAGGGTATTATGTTCAAAAGCAAAGGATCGTGTGCAAGATTCGTCATATCCAGTAATCCTGTGAGGAACGAGGCAAAACTTACAGCATATAATGACCCGGCGATTATGTGAGCAAGCCAGGCCATCCACCCACTTATGAAGGCATTGGGTCGAGGCAAGCCTTCTCTCACCCATAAATATCCGCCACCTGCTTCAGGCATAGCAGACCCAAGTTCTGCATATGCCATGGCAGTAAATAATGTGATTATCCCATTGATAATAAAGACAATAATAACTGCACTGCCTGCAAGACCTATTGCCGGTCCAGTCAGAACAAAAATCGAACCGCCGATCATTGCAGCTATTCCAACCATGAGTATATCCAAGAGTCCCAGAGACCTAACCAATTGGTTATGAGACGTGGCGCCTCCGTTTGTACGCGGTTCTTCATCAGCGTCGGACAATTGCTATCGATTCGATTCCAATGATAAATTAATGTTTTTAATCAGCTGACCTTTGCTAACCCTCTTCACAGCACATGAAGAATTAATAGAATCTATTTAATTTTAGCAACTAAATATATATAAAAATAAACGGATATTATGGTGATGCATCAAGTTGCACTGATTACAGGTTGTTCCAG
>DASUMD010000203.1:0-3990 GCA_036277875.1 Nitrososphaeraceae archaeon | reverse complement strand
ACTTAGTCCATTAACACTTGGAAATTCCTCTGCAGTAGAAGTAGGCGATCAAGTCATCGCTATAGGAAATCCTTATGGACTTGCAGGTTCTATGTCTGTTGGCGTCGTAAGTCAGAAAGGACGTTTGATTTCAACTGAAGGTTCACAATTTAGTATTCCTAGTGTGATTCAAACTGATGCATTGATTAATCCCGGTAATTCCGGAGGACCTCTTCTTAGTATCGGGGAAGAAGTAATTGGAATGAACACTGCAGGGGTTCTCTCAGATTCGGGAAGTTTTTCTGGAATCGGTTTGGCAGTTCCTTCAAACACTATATCTAAAATCGTACCCGTACTCATTAGCACGGGAAATTACACCCATCCCTGGCTGGGAATTTCTGCAAGCACTCTAACATCAAAATTAACAGAAAATTTTGAAAATTTGAGTAGAGATTTCAAGGGAGTGTATGTTGATTCAATAATTAAGGATGGACCTGCTGATAATGCTGGACTTCGTGGTAGTACTACCGATCAATATGGTGATAAACATGGCAATGACATAATTACGGCGGTTGACAGTCATAACGTTACTTACATGGAGGATCTAGTATCATACATAGATGAAAATAAGCAGCCCGGGGAGAATCTAAATCTGACTGTTATTAGAAACCAGACTTATTTGGATCTTGGTGTTCTGCTGGGAGATCGTAGTAATAGTACTAAATCCGATAATAGTACTAAATCCGAAGATGCAAAAGATCCGTATGGTTAACCCTTCTGCGGAATCAATCGACAAATCATATTTACTCTATGGGAATCGGGAAGCTAGGGTCAACTTTCACTAGATTATGAATTCATAAAGAATTGCAATCCAATACTTACAATGTACATTACCAAAAGCACGAGCCCCGTCCTTATTCCAATTTCCTTTCTAAATAATAAACCAACTGCAATAAACGTAACTACTGTTGCTAATATCATTTGTTGTGATAAGATATCGGTTCGATCTATGGAAGCGCTCAGCCCACTGTGATAGATGGCTCCAAATACCGCAAATGCAAGTAATAATGTATTGTTTAAGATCTTTGATCCAAGTACGTTGGCAATTGCAATCGATGTCCCCTGCGCACCCTTTCTGGCAAGTAACATCAATGATATTTTTTCTGGCATTTCACCGGCAATCGGACTTATTACCACTGAGAGTATTATTGCTGAAACTCCGATTTCAACTGATACATGTTCCAATGACTTGATAAATGGTTCGGCACCTAAAAAAATACCAATTGTTCCTATCATAAAGATTATTCCTGATTTTATTAATTGTTTTTGATTGGTCGGAAGATTAACACTTTTTGAAGCATTGCTATATTCTTCGATAATTTTTTCTTTGTCTTTCTTTTTTTCTAATTTCATTTCATAAAATGCGACAAACACGTATGCTAAGAACAAAGCAGTAAACACTACTCCATCAATAAAATGGTATCCATCAATGAACAGGATTGCACTTACTAGCGCCGTTAATAGGAGAAAAATCTTGTCCAGCTTAAATGAACTGACATCTATTTTTTTGATTGGTTTTTTTGAAAGTCGTGTAGTTGCAATTATCAGCATTATTGCTAAGCCCAACGTCATCATCAGTACGTTGCTTCCCAAACCTGCACCAAGAGCAATGCCGTAAGAACCGGCAGATGCGGCATATGCGACTATAGCAATTTCAGGAAGTGTGGTTGCTACACTAAGCAAAGTTCTTCCTACGAACCTTGCACCAAACCTGGTTGCTAGATGCTCAGCACCATATGAGAGTAACCAACTTGCTAGTGTTAACTCTCCCAACCACATTAGCATTATAAGAATACTATTAGCTTCCAAACAAGATGTGACTACTTATTTTATAGAATATAAATCATAATAAAACTAACAGTGTACGATTAATCTAGGACTTACACAAGTTGCATAGATTACTAATTCATTTTTGAAAAATTGTTAAAGGGAATCAAATGTTGCCTTCTTAAGTGATCGGTACATTTGTCATATTGGATATTGGTATCCTAATTTTCAAAACACCATTTGCATAATCCGCCTTAGTTTTTGCATTGTCATCTTCAGGGATGGAATACGGTAGAGGAATCTTCTTTTCGATTTTGCTTGGGCGTTGGGTAAAATGAATAGTATGCGAGTCCATATCAATGACTCTCTTTGCCCTCAATGTTAGAATATCTTTAGAGATATTTACATGTATGTCTTTTTTTTGAAATCCG
Organism: Nitrososphaeraceae archaeon; assembly: GCA_036277875.1. Lineage (GTDB taxonomy): Archaea > Thermoproteota > Nitrososphaeria > Nitrososphaerales > Nitrososphaeraceae > TA-21. The sequence continues at coordinate 1,753 of DASUMD010000203.1, read as the reverse complement.
GGAAGATCCACTATGACCACAAGTTCTGTACCATCTTCATAAATGTCAACAGGAGGTAATACAAATTCATAGAATTCTCTAGAACGATTGCCAATTTCCTTCATTATCTCCTTTGCGACGTACCGACTTACACCCATATCCTATCTGTGGCTTTCTTTCTATAAATTCTTTATTTTCAAAACCTACAGTATTGTAGATTACTCGGAAAAATTTCAGAATATGAATTCCTTCGGATTCTTACTAATCGCAAAACCGTCAGAAAAATGAAGCTAACTTAAGATCTAATCTGCAATCATGATCGCATGATACCCAGAGCTACATTCAGGACAGCATGCATGGTCACATAAACATTCTACACAATATCTATGGGCATCATAGAACGTGCATATACTGTCAGAGTGGAGGCAGTTTTCGCAAATTACGAACTTTCTACATGGATTCGAATCTAATCTATCCACAATTTCACTTGTCTCAGATCATATATTAAGCTTTATAGTTGTGTTTTACTCAAAGATTGGATCTTATTTTGGCCTATGATTTTCGCACCAAACATTAGATACAGGATAGTTTTTGAGACATGGATGGATGATATCTATTCAATAAAAAATAAAGAATAAAAAATAAAAATAATGTATTTGGCAAATCAACAGATAATGAACAGTGCTGTTCCAGTTATTGACAAGATGGCTGGCATTGAATTATACTCTACAAAATTTGAAGGAATTGGAGGTTCAATAAAGGAAAAGAATGAGGATTTTAAGGTTCTGGAATTGCTAACTGAATTAATTTCAAAAGACATATCTAAAATTCCTGACAAGTCTTACAGATTTCCATTATTGTTACTAAATAAAAAAGGATTAGATTCTAATCACGCCATCATAGAGATCTTCAATCAGCTTGGAACAAGAATTAGAGTTTTGGGCATTAAGGATGCTAAAGCGGTTACTACGCAATATGCTACTTGTGAGGGCAGTAAATATAAAGAAGGTACTACTAAGCATACAAATTTATCATTAATTGGATTTACAAGGAATTCTATTAAGAAATCGCATATTATGGGAAACCAATTTGAGATAATCATTACTAATCCAAATCGAAATGATATTTCAGAATTTATTACCGAAATTACGAATATTCCAAATTATTATGGTCTTCAACGATTTGGAAGTGAAAGACTAGTTACTCATCTAGTCGGTAGAGAGATTATTAAAAGGAATTTTAAGAGAGCTGTAGAAATATTCTTATGCGATACCACAGAATATGATACGCAATTTAGTAAAGAAATAAGAGAAAAATTTAAGGATCCAAAAAATTATGGAAGTGTCATAAAGACGATTCCAAAAGGCATGGATCTTGAGCGGAATATCTTACTGTCACTTGCTAATGGCAGGGATTACATAGCCGCACTGAGATCTGTTCCAATAAACATAAGACGATTGTTCGTTCATGCTTACCAGGCTTTTCTTTTTAACAGATGTCTAAGTAACATGATACGCGATGGGGAATCAATCACCTCTTGTATCAAAAATGATTTTTGTTTCAAGTTAGAAAACCAATTGACTTTGGGGAAGTTAATGAAATATCTCAATGATGATGGTACTGAGATGGTCCCTGCTATGCACTTGCCTGGTTATTCATTCAAATCAGCAGATGGAAGAATTGAAAGAAAATTATCTCACATGTTAAAAGAGGAAAATATATCGCCTAAAGATTTCTATGTTAAAGAGATGCAGGAATTGAGTGTAGAAGGTGG
>DASUMD010000202.1:0-2876 GCA_036277875.1 Nitrososphaeraceae archaeon | reverse complement strand
GTATCAGTATCGGGAGCTGATGTACCAAAAATGTTTGAAGATTCCATCGATTTCAGGGGAATTTCTTGTATTTCTTTATCACCATCTTTTATGGCATCTGCAAATTCTGTGAGATCATCATAATCATACATGATTAGCCCTTCCTTATCGAGTGCATGTATCGGACTGTTTGTGTCAACAAGGAAAAAAGCGCCGAGAGCTATAACTATTCCCAATAGAATGGGAATATTGAGTGATTCGACGCTGTGCATAGTTTAAAATTTAAAAACACAATACATAAATCTTTGTCATATGATCCATGCTCCTTATCATACTTTTCAGCACTAAACCTCCTGTTAACCGTAGTTCCTCAAAGATTTGTAATATTTGATACTCCCCAAAATATTATTGATGAGAAAACATATTGTTAATTAATACTATATTCTTTATTTTTGATATTGTCAAGGAAAAAGACTTTCTATATTCTAATGATAAGTGGTATTGCATTTATTATAATTGGAGCCGCTTCAATGATTGATTCAAATACTCCGAGAAAAGTGGCCATAGATAGTACATTGGAGGCGAATTTGACGGACGTTATTACACCCATAATGAATAATGGAAGTATGGGTAAGATCATAATTGACGGATCTAGGTTTAATTTCAAAATTGAAGATCCGGGTAAATCAGTTATTGTGTCAGTTTCTAATAAGACACATTATCAATACGATTTGGTTGCTAACTATGAGGGGGAATATAGATTTGAAACTAAAAATATTGGGGATACCGTACTTAATATTGATGGAGAAGTAGAAACTAAGGCTCCACCGTTGGCTATTGGGGGTCAGATGATGTTACTCATAACAGGAATCATAGTTCTAGGAATTGGAATGAAAGCCAAATTCGCATGAAATAAATGACGACTACTTTATTGTTCCTCTTTGATAGGAGCCAAGTATCTTAATAAATGTGCATTTCTTTTCGATATTAGCCAGCGTTGTTTTAACATTGGCTTCTTCAATGTGACCTTCAAAATCTACATAAAAGTTGTATTCCCACGGTTTTTCTTTAGTTGGCCTTGACTCGATTTTTGTAAGATTAATTTTATTATTATTAAATTCTTGCATCACTGAATATAACGATCCTGGCGTGTGCGCTACTCCAAAAATCATCGAAGTTCTATCAGTTTTAGTAGGTGTAGTTTTTTGATTAGATAGCACCAGGAATCTAGTGAAATTGTTTCTCCTGTCCTCTATATTTTGATCAAAAATCTTCATATCATAAAATTCTGCCGCCTTTTTGCTTGCAATTGCTGCAGTGTCAAGAATTTTTTTTTCTTTTATTAGTCTAACCGATCCAGCCGTATCATATGCAGGTATCGCATCTAGTTTTTTTTTCTTGATATAATTTTTACACTGGGCTAAGGCTTGAGGATGCGAGAGGACCTTCATTAGAGTATTAGTAGTACTATTTGGTAATGCAATCAGACAGTGATTAATCCTAAGAAATATTTCCCCGCTGATTTTTTTATCAGTATCCAGAAGCAAGTCGTAAATTTCATTGACAGACCCCTCAATTGAATTTTCAATTGGAACTACCGCACAATCAATACTATCATTTCGTAACGCATCAAAAATATCTTGGAATAACTTCATTGGAATAAGGTCTGAATCGGGAAAAAATTTTGTGGCAGCAATCTCGCTGTATGCTCCATGCTCCCCTTGGAAAGCGATTTTTTTCCCTTTCAAAGTATTTGTTATTCTAAAATGTGTTAATTCATATATTTTTATGTTATACTCTCGAAGAATCGGCTTCAGAATTAGGCATTTCCAACCGTGTTAATTATTTCACTTTATGAAAAGTATTTAATGCTTAACACTTGAAATTAAGATAAATGCAACTAGATCAACAATGCATTGATCCTTTAGACAAACAACTTTTGAATGATATTCAATGGACTTTCCCATTATCAGATAGACCATATCTCGAAATAGCAGCAAAACATGGACTTTCAGAAGAAGATGTCATGAGAAGAATTTCATTAATGAAACGAAGTGGACTAATAAGACAGATCAACGCAATTTTTGATACGAGGAAATTGGGTTACAAAAGCGCTTTAGTTGCATTTGCCGTTGAAAAAAAGAAACTTGATTCAGTAGCTCAGGAAGTCAATAAGCACCCTGGGGTAAGTCACAATTATGAAAGGGATCATGAATTCAATATGTGGTTTACGTTAGCCGTTCCTCCTGATGGAGATTTGAAAAAAGATCTTGAACAAATGGCATCACTTGAAGGTGTAATTAAGTTCCGTCTTTTGCCAACTCTCAAGTTATATAAAATAGGAGTGAAACTGGACATGGTAAATAATGATCCTAGAAAATTGACGCCAGACGACAGTATAAAAAAGTTGGATCAAAAAAAATTTGAGCTTACATCAAGAGATAAGCAATTCATAAGGGAATTACAAAAAGATTTAGACGTATCAACAAGACCATTCGATAATTCTGCAAAGAATCTTGGAATCACCTTAGCTGAATTATTCAAGAAAGCTGCAGAATACGAATCGATTGGAGTAATGAGACGATTTGCAGCAATCCTACGTCACAGAGATGCCGGATTTACTGCCAATGGCATGATTGTTTGGAAAGTATCAGATGATAAGATTGATGAAGTTGGGTACAAATTAGCATCATTTCCACAAGTAAGTCATTGTTATAGAAGGCCGGTATATCCTGATTGGCCATTTAGTTTGTTCAGCATGATTCATGCGAGAACAGTTGAAGCTGCCAATAAGATAGCCGTCGAACTATCGAATTTTGTCGGTATTAATGAATATAGGATTCTCTTTAGTTCTAGGGAGTTCAAAAAAGAAAGGGTCAAGTACTTCGTGGACTAAC
>DASUMD010000201.1:0-4038 GCA_036277875.1 Nitrososphaeraceae archaeon | reverse complement strand
GAAACCAAATTACTGCGTTTTATCTTGGGTAATCTTTCTTAATCTGATTACTTCTTTTTCCAAAATATGGCAGTAAGTCTTGTATAATTCCACTAATGTGGATCTTATGCTGGCTAGCTGGATTGAAACATTGAGAGACTGTAAGCAGGTGTCTAACGAGCGTTCTGTTGCGAACGTATTCATTGATTCTTTGAATGATTCAAGCAATTGTTGATGCTCAGAACTATTCTCATTAATTAGTTTCTCAATGTCCTCCACACTTTTAGATTCATTTTCACGAAAATTGTCAAACTTGAACATACTCACTCATATTGACACTCAGAAATATATTAAGCTCATTGGTATTCCGTCAAAATAGCAAGATTTTCCTGAGAATCGCCCCCTTTCAATCATTAAATTAATAATGTATTTATTTGCCGGCTCGAGTTCAGATTTGTATGGTGGTAGACAATAAGGGCATCATATCGTATATACGAGTATTGAAGGAAGATCTGATGATATTCAAAATAAAGCCATCGGAAAGTGAAGTCCCGGATTTCAAGGCAGGTCAATTCTTGACAATAGGTTTGCATGTGCCTTCTGAGGGAAAGATAGTAAGAAGGGCATATTCAATTGCCTCCCCTCCAGAGCAAAAAAATGTCTTTGAGTTGCTTGTGAGATGGGTAAAAAAGCCTGTACCAGGACGATTGACTACTGAATTATTCAACAGAAGAGAACTCGATGAAATACTTTGGGTAAAGCCAACAGGAGCGTTTACAATAGACGAAAAGAAACATGATGGTTCTCCTGACAACAGAAGGATGGTCCTAATTGGTGGAGGAACTGGACTAGCCCCATTTATTTCCTATGCTCTTCATTTAAAATCAATTGGCAGCAAGCGAGAGGTTGTAATCTTACATGGTGCAAGTTATGTTGATGAGCTCAGTTACAGAGAGATTCTAACAGAACTTGAGAATGAAAGTTTGGATAGTGGAAAAGATAAATGGAATTTTAGATATCGTGCAAGTATTAGTAGACCTCAGGAATGGTTCAACAGAAGTTGGAATGGTCAGAAAGGGAGGGTAGAATCATTTTTAAGACCAAAACTAGGAACTGATAAATCTCCTCTGGAAGAGCTTGTTGGAGAATCAATTACCCCTGAAAATACTATTTTCTATGTGTGTGGATGGCAAGGAACAGTTGACGGTGCTTTGGACTATCTGATTCCAAAAGGATTCGTTACGGAAAGAAATAAGAAAAAAGATGGAAGTTATGGCGTGAAGTTTGAGTCTTATGGATAGGTTCTGGAAAATGCGGTGTCATACAGTCCAAGAAACCTTAACCTTATATCAAGGATAAATGTGACCATAAGTAGATATGAAATTTGAATATGAAGAATTTTCCACTATTGAAGAATTTTTTTTATATCTTGTATCCGTTGCGCCGTACATGAAGCAAGTTCTGCCTGCTAGTTCATACAAAGGATATGTATTTTCCATTCTACCACTGACCCCTGTGTCTGGAGACATACTGATGATGATTTATGCCAAGGGGAATATGGAACCAGGACTAATCGAATTTGATATTTCAACAAAGAAATACAAAACGGTTCCAGCCGTAGAAAGAGCTGACAAGAACTATTTCATAATACTGAAACCAAAGATTGCAACGATTGCAGATACTGCAATTAAAGAAATCGAAGGTCTTGGTAAGAACTAAAGATAAAAATAAACTTTAATCTTATAATTTTGGAGAGAGGGATTCAGATACCGATCTACTTCTGGAGTATTTCTCTACGATATCTTCAGGTACACGGCCATTGAATAATTGTTTTGACAAACCCTTCAGGTATCTCATTATTGCCCAAGTACCTGCCTTTATCAAAACGGCCATAAAGACTTTCATTGCAGGCCCATATGTCTTGTTGCGAATAATTATCGGAATAATGTCATTTATAACCCTGAGGTTAAACTGCCAGCATTTCCAAAACAAAGCAAATTGAGATTCGTTCAAATTCCCAAAATGCATCGAATTCCTTTCTGAAAAATCTTGATACAATAGTGGGGCTACAAGACCACTTATTTTCATTCGTTTAAAGTCATCTATCAAGTCAATTGTGTATTGTGTTTCGTCTGGTGTTTCATCAGGCCAGCCAATGATTAAAGTCAAGGCAGGGAACCAATGATTTTCATTCAAAATCCTGCAACCTTCTCTTACTACCGCGCCCCACTCGTCAGGCTGGTATGGTTTTGTCTTTACTCCAAGGTGTTTTTTGACCATTCGTGGCGCAACAGTTTCTACACCTAGATTTGTAGCAAGCCATCTTCCACTTGAATCCATGTCATTTATTTTGGATAAATCTCTAATTAGATTTGGAGAAGATGCCACAGCAGATAGAGTCATATGAGTAGTACCTATGAAATTAGCGCCGGTTGACTTCAGACCCTTCCAAAGTCCAGTAATAGCATCTGCATTTGGAATGAAATCCTTGTTGTCACAGCCATATAGTAACATCTCATCAGATTGAAGCCAAATAGAATCAAAACCATATCTCAAGTTTATACTAGCTTCAGCCTGTAGTCTTTCCAGCGGGATATCTTTCTTTGAACGTTTATTTACATCGCAAAAATCACAACCTCTCCCACATCCCCTCATAGCCTCTACCAGTGAGTTTACTGTAGGGCCTTGTATTGGAGGAATGTTTTCAATATTTCTTACGAATGTATGGAGTAACTCAGGTGCATCACCAGCTTCAAGATCATGAAATAGATCCAATGCCAACTCATCAGCTTCACCAATTACAACTGTATCAATTCCGTGAATTTTCATTCTATCAGGTTTTGCAAGTTCCCACGAGCCATTACCACCAACAACAACCTTAAAGCCATATTTCTTTTTGAGTTGAATCACTGAAGCGCACATTTTCTTAAATTTCATGGCAACATATGATAACTTTTCAGGGGACATAGTTGTCGTTACTGGTGCCATACCCAATGGGTCCATAACATTTATTCCAACCACAGTGGTGTTCGGCCCTATGGATTTTTCCAGCATCTCCGGATGTGCAATTACAATGTCGTCTCTTTGATACTCCTTTAATAATGCGCTTTCGATCCTTCTGAGTCCACATTGAGCAACTTTTACTTCGCCTGTGTTTTTGTCGGTTTCAACGCTTGGACAAAATAACTTGTCAAATACAAATTCTGGTACGAGCTCATATGGGCCACAAGCAATAAATCCATAAAGAAAATTACCTCTATAATTTGTCATAAGGCTACGGTCTGCTGTTAACACTACGCGTTTACCATCTGACATCTCTTCTCTAGTCCCCCAAGTTCGTTAACGTATTTGGGTATAAATCTATTACTATACTGTTACCAATATTGATTATTTAATACAAGCCTGTTCGATGACCTTTTATTAGAATTGATTTTAGCTGTCTATGAGCCAAAATATTAAGGGCTGAAAGAAATGAAACCCATCTGTAAGAAGCATGTTCATAAGAAATTACTATTTCTCTGGTAGGAGTCGTGGCAAAATAGAATTTGACTTCCTTATGGGATCTTATGCCATTCAATTTCATATAAGAATATCTTATTGTTCCGATAAATGACATGACATCAAGAAATCTTATTCCAGTTTCTTCTCTTACTTCTCTAATCAATGTATCTAGTTCTGATTCTCCAAGTTCTTTATGTCCTTGTGGAAAACCCCATGATCCTCTTCTATTCTTTAGGATTAAAAATTCAGGTTCTTTAACAGGAGTCGTTGGGTTGTATCGTATTACAGCACCAATAGAGGTTTCCAGGAATATTCTACCTCTTTACTTTAGTACTGCAGCTAATTATAATTTTTATCGATTCTTTATCTTAGATTTTAGTATATACAAATTCTGAATTACTTTCTCATGACAAATTGGTTGGAATCATAAAAACATAATTAACCTAAAGATATTAATGTGTAAATCTAAGTCGAAATCATGGGCCGATCGTCTAGTCCGGTAGGATACGGCATTGGCATTGCTGAGGTCGTGGGTTCGAATCCCACTCGGTCCACCAT
>DASUMD010000200.1:0-11842 GCA_036277875.1 Nitrososphaeraceae archaeon | reverse complement strand
AGAAAAGGTGATCACTAAGGAAGATCTGGAACTGTCTGTAATTGAAGAATTTGTCGTAGGTACCTATTTTAATTTTAATTTTTTCTCGTCACCCCTAACTCCTGAAACCGAATTCTTAGGAATTGAAAGAAGACTGCAGACTAATCTCAATGATCTAAATGCGCTACCTGCAAAACAACAACTGGAATTTGATACAGAGGTAAAACATATAGAAATAGGTCATACTCCTGCAAGCATCAGAGAGTCTATGCTGGAAAAAGTATTTGAACTTGGTGATAAATTTACTAATGCTGTTAAAATTGAATATCCACCAGGAATAATAGGACCATTTTCTCTACAGAGCATTGTCACCCCTGAGTTAGAAATAATTGTGTATGATGTTTCTCTCAGGGTTCCTGGGAATCCTATAATGGCAACAACCTCTCCATATACAAAATATTCCTACGGTCAAACTTTTGGTATTGGCCGGAGGATTGCAATGGAAGTTAAGAAAGCAATAGCCTCAAACAAACTATCCACAATAGTCACTTGATTCAGGCAAGTCATTGCTCGATTGTTTCTTCAAAGAGATTTTTCCTTACTTTTATTGGTACGTCAAAAAATACCGCGAGAGCTATAGAATCCGACGCACGATAATTTCTCAAAGTGATTATTTCCTTGCGAGTTTTGAAATAAAGATTAGACCTTAATACAGGACCGTTTCTGTAAATTCGTACTTCTACTAACAGTAAATCCTGCATGGATGAAATTTCTTCAATAAGGTTATAAATCGTAGGTATGGTACTCTTGTCCCCTTCTCTAAATCTCAGAATATGTCTTGCGACTTCTCCCGAAAATGCGCGTATAGGAAATTCTCTTCCATCATCGGATTTTAAAGTAAGTAACCCTTCTAGACCAAGTTTATCTACGAAACCAACAAAGCTTATCGACGCTGTAACAAATCCTTCACTTGTGAAAGTTTCGTCCATATTTTTTTTTATACATCGATAAATTTAGACTTTATCCATTAGTGACAAGTTTGATTGAATTAAGTTAATATAGATTGGATTGTTTTTCATAATCAACCTACTTTTGGTTGTTGGCAATGTTGGATAATCATAATTCGCTGAGAAATAGAGGTATACGCATTATTTCAATCAGCGTTTTTTCCATTATTTTCTCTCTCTCCATGTATTCATTGTTGAGTTCTAATCAATCATTGTCTGACACTGCGAAATTGTATAACTTGGCAACTGCGGTTATCTTCCTAATTGTGGTTTCCTTGGTTGCGATAGGATATGGTTCTTATTTGATCCTCCGCTCTGAATCTTTGAAACCCGAACCTAAAAAGAGTTATCTTGGATACATTTCAAAGATTTTGACCAACAAGACTTACTGGAGAATATTTGTTGTTTCATCTGTTGTCTATGGTATCTTCTTTGGCTTCTTATCTCAAATCCTAATTTATCATGATGACGTTGCAGGGGACACTGCTCCATCTCTTTTTGTAACACTGTGTTGTAATTATCCAGGATACGTTCCTATGGTCACTATAGAACTGACTGAATTATTTTCAATTTTAGTAATTCCCTTAAATTTAATTCTTGCAATAAGCGTCTCAGTATTAGTTGGTTTTAACTTTGCATTAATTATGAGCTTGCTAAGAATGTTCAGAAACCAATCTCAAAGTAAATTTCCAATTGTTTCAACTTTTGGGGTTTTCAGTGGATTATTCATCGGTTGTCCTACTTGTGCAGGAAGCCTATTTACAGCGCTTGTCGGATTTAGTACTAGCGCCGTAGTTTCCGCGTTGGCCCCATTTCAAAGCTTATTTATTGCAATTAGCATTCCAATTTTGGTTGGAACGCCACTATTGATTATTCGTAAGGCAATGAAGAATGAAACCTGTGACGTAATAGGTAATTAATAGGATTTCAATATGGGGTAAGTCTAAATTCTAATTATAATACCTCAGGGGCATCAAGGAAAAATATTATTCGAAAATTGTAAGGCTGTTGGTTTGTTCCTTTAAAATATTCTCAAATTTCAAAATGTCGATATCTTTGAACGGTCTCATTTTGGGTAATTGCGGAGGCTCTTTTACTTTATCTAAAATTCCCCTTGAAATTAACTCGGCCTTTAATTTTTCCCGCAATTCAGGATGACATAACTTACTATGAAATATGCTTCCCCAACCCTGAGAGAACATCTCCTTTATATGCAAATCTCCCTTCTCTTCATGAAAATGTGGATTGCGTGTTTCAATTTGCATAACTTCGACCCCTTTCTCCATAGTATCCTTGTGCTCTGGCGGAGTAATTCCACCAAATTGTTCCAATAAATTAACTATCTCATACGGTTCGATTGAAAAACCAGACGAATAAGTCAACAATTCAGCTAACTGAATTGACATGCAGTGTTCTCCAGAATTACCTGTTCTGATAACTTCTGTTTCAAATCCAGTATAATATGATATCATTAAATTCAAGAATTGATTTGTCATTTCTGAAACTCTGCCTAACTTAGAAAATCGTACACCTGATTCTGAAATCTTAGGTTTGTATATCCAAGATACACGAACCATAGTGTAAGGTGTTGATGCTAACGCAATCCCGGATGAGAATATTTTAGTGTATTCGTTTACAGCACCCGGGACATAATTGTCAGAATCAACGAATCCAACATATTTTTTCCCCATCATTTTTGAAAGAAGCATGCCAATGAACATGCCCTCTCCTTTACCATTACGTATTTTACTCTCCGAGTCAAAAAGATCCGTATACCCAACTTCTTCTAATGCCTTAGCAAGACCTGGATCCTTTTGATGAATTATCACAGATTTTTTTTCTGCGAATCTATTAAATTGTTCAAAAGCCTGTTTTTCTAATTTATATCTATCAATTGGATCCCTGGGACTATTTGATACAATTATTGTTAAACAATCATGAGGGATACCACTCAGTACTCCTTCTAAAAGCTTTAAACGTTCTCCTTTTATAGGAATTACAATCGCCATTGCTGATTCTATACCAGAAATAATTTCATCATCAATAGAACGTATAACTTCAGACTCGGTCTTTGCATGTTTGTTCTTGTGTCCAGAATCTAGCTCGTAGACACGTTGCACTCCATGTAAACTTACTGATCCAAATCTTTCTGTAAATCTAGGGACATCAAGCTTCATATCTTTAATTCAGTTATGCCATATTTATTGCAAGTGTATATAAATCAATAATTTTTTGTCAAAAACCAAAAACAATGATATCAACTTTTCCAAGATTTTCATGCCGTCTGGATTATTTAGGAAACCAAGAGTAACGATCATATCTGTTAGATTGTCCCATATTGCCATTATAAGTTGATGGTGCAATTACCAACTGCCGTAATGTCAAGTCTCTAGTGTTAAAGATCTTGTATGCGTAAGTTTTTCTACATAATTTTTGTCGGGAGACGGCGGACGCAGACAATATCAGTCGTGATGCTAATGTTTTTATCAAACTGCCATTTACTTAGCGCATGAAATGGTTCGCATTACTGTACCTTAATTTAGTAAAGTATAGTATTAATTAAAGTTGCTATTATCTGATACAATTACTCTTAATTTATCCCTACAATAACAGTGTCATAAATGTATCAGGATTTGTTTCGAATCTACATTTCTACGTACAATGTATCATTTTCTATCAAAACTTTGCGACTCTGCAATGGTTTTAATTTTTGGGGAAACGAGATCAAACTTCCTGTTTTAATATCCCATTTTGCTCCATGCCAAGGACAAGTCAATTCACTATTATTCAATTCTCCCTCATGAAGCTCTGCCCCCGCATGAGTGCAGATATTGTCCATTGCATAATAATTTCCATCCAATTTTGTTACTACTATTTCCTTTCCACCTGCTGTAATATGCACCATCTTTCCTTCTTGGACATCTGAGGTTTTTCCAACAACTACCTTTGTCATGATCATAAAAATAATTCTGTATTATTTTAACTTAATTTTCTTATTATTTGTAGAATATTTAGATATCTTAATATAGAATATTTCAACTTTTTAAAGATAATCAAGAATGAGGCCAGATGACAAATATTGAAAATTCTGATCAACTTGAATCTATCACTAATAAGAATCTGATCTGGATAGATATCCAAAAACCCACCAGAAAAAAATTAAAAATGTTGGAGGGAAAATATGCATTCCACGAACTAAATATTGAGGATTGTCTTTCAAAAATACAAATACCTAAAATTGACAAATATCAGGATCACATTTTCGTAATTATGCATTTTCCAACTGTGGACAAGGATATGAGTATCCCGCGATCAACTCAGCTTGCAATATTTGCTGGACCTAATTATCTTATTACTGTACAACAAGGGGAATTGAAACCAATCCTTGAAATGTTCAATCTTTGTAAGGATAATGAAAGACAAAAGGAGACGTTCATGGGGTCATCATCGGGCTACCTATTACATAGCATAATAGACCTAATGGTTGATGATTTGTTACATGTTTTAATGAAACTTGAAGGAAACCTGGATGACATAGAAGATTTGGTATTTGATGAGAAAGTTGCAGTCGCAAGAGATATTTCTCTATTACGAAGAGAGATAACAACCCTTAGACGAGTAGTTGTTCCAATGAGGAGAATTATCTTGGAATTGAGCAAAGAGATGCAAAGATTTTCTGAAGAAGATTTGACTGACTATTATGATGATGTGAAGGACCATACAGAAAAGGTTCTTGAAGTTCTTGAAGAATCTAAGGAAACTATAGAAATTTTCAAAGATACTGATTTCATGTTGAGTACTGAAAAATCAAATAAGATTTTGGCAACACTTACTATCCTCTTTACACTTTCTATTCCTGCAACGATAATCGGAGCTTATTATGGAATGAATGTCAATTTGCCTGGTGGTATTGTCACTGGCAATGCAGATTTTTTTGGCCCGTATACTTCATTCATAGTCTTACTAATAATCGCCATAGTACCTTCATTAGTAATGGTTTGGTATTTTAAGAGATTGGGATGGTTTGGGTGGTAGAAAATTATTTATACGACTAAGGACTACGAGTTTCAGTTTTACTTAATTTTCATATTCAATTAATGACGTTAAGTCTATGTTGAAGAACGTTTGAAGAATACCAAGATATGATTCAACTGGAGGTGGAATTTCATCTTCACATGATACTTTCATATTCCACGCGTTAATCCAGATTATCATTGCATATAAGATATTGAGAAATCGCTTATACTGAGCTGGTACAACCTCAAGACTTTCCAAATATTTGTCTCCTAGTAACCAGGCTGCTGTGAAATCTAGACACTTTTGACCGTAGATAGCCTTTATTTGTTCTTCAATATTCTTTGCGAACTTAAACGGTGTACGGGACACAAAAAAAGGAAAATCAGTTTTATACGGCACAACCAAATCTGGTGGAGACCAGATCGAAATTATTCTACTGCCATCTTTTAACTCGGTAGAAAATTTTTCCACCATTTTCCTTACGACCTTTTCATCATGAAACCAAAAAAGGAACACATTACCTTCAGAGATATCCACTCTTCTTATGTCGTCAATTATTACATTCGTGTTTTCTAATACATGGGTTTTTTCCAATAATTTTGTGACTGAGTTTTTTCTTTTTTCAACACCTATGGCCTTCTTTACTTTAAATTCAGTTGATGCAATGTATACTGCATTACTATTTCCGCAACCAAGATCGTAAAAAATATCTTTCTTACCAAGTCGGGCAAGTTTGAACATTCTTCTTATGACATTATCTGGCAATCTAACATTGTTGCCTTTAAGAACCGAAGTTGGCAGTGTAGAAATGAATTCATTAATATTCATTGTATATCGTGTATTGGATATTAGATTTCCGACATAATATATAAAATGGAACTGAGATAACACATCTCTCAATCTATCAAGAAATTTCACTGAAATGGTTGATAAAGTTAATAATGGACGCTCGGATATTATTATTTGTGAACTGTGATTATTGTGGTCATATATACATAGCACATGAACTTGAAGGGAATAAGGACAGACAATACCCCTTATTCGATGTAGGTAGATGTCTGATAATGGGATGCAGATGTACTAGTTATATCGATAAAATTGAGAAGATAGACGAAGAATTGTTATGAATGGTTTTTCCTCAAATTTGCATAAACTCCATGAATTATTTTCTAATGATTCATTATCCTGCGATTTAGTAAATAGAACCTGATACACCAATAACTAAATGAAAATGAAAAATACAAAATTTTTGAACTTAATATTGCCATTTATATCTTTAAGTCTAATTTATGCTACTATGCTTATAGGCGTCTATATCTCTTCACTGAACAGGGGAGTAGCATGTCCAGATTGGCCTCTATGTCCCAACGGATTTGCGTTTCCTCCAGAAAAATTTTTCTACGAACACTTTCATAGGCTCGTGGCTATAGTTGCTGCTATCTTCACAGTCATATCTTTTATTTTTATTAGAAAAAGCTTTTGGAAGCTGAATAAATTAGTTGTTATAATTGTTACCTCCCTGATTATTGTTCAAATAATTATGGGGATTTTTGTTGTATCAAGTAAGTTGAATCCTATTATAGTTGCAATTCATCTCTCAACAGCAGTAACGATATTTTCGCTTATTTTTGTTCTACTCAGGGAATCATATATAGAAATTAAGAGAAAAAATGTCTAGAATTAATGAACGATGATGTATTTGTGTGATCAAAATTATGATGGTAATTTTAAATCATAATGATGTTTGATGTTAAAATTCATATTCCTTGTTGGAAGAACATTGATAGACGAGCAAAATTTCTATTCATTTATTGATTCTAGATTACTCTACTTATTAAATCAATTTGGAGCTAAGATTGATAGTAGAAATTATGATGCAATCAAGAATGATATCATAAAGAATAGAAAATTGCCAAAAGATGGGGTTGAAGAATTAGTTATTCAAATATGTAAGGTATTGATGCCTAAAGGGTATGAAAAGATAATTTTGAAATATATTCTCCCGTCAATAGAATTTGCAGAGAAGCACCTTTTATATCCATCCGACGATGCAATAGCGACGCTAGAATTCCTTTCCAAAAATTATAGGATAGGGATAATTGGCAGCCACGAGAATAAAATATCAAAAATTTTGAAAATCTATGAAATGAACAAGTACTTTAATTGTTGTATTTTATCTTACGAAGAAGATATAGAGCCTGACAAAGAAATTTTTAGTTTGATTCTGAATATGTTGAGAAAGACATCAGGCGAATCATTACTTATCGGAGATAGACTTGACACTCATATTCATATTGCAAATTCTTTGGGAATAATTACGATTCGACTTACCAAATCCATATTCAAGGTACAAGAGGCCACAAACCAAAATGAGATTCCAACATTCACAGTAAATAATTTGAGGGAACTAGCCAATGCAGGTTTCACAATGAACGAAATCTAATCCGTAAGTTGGTCTAATGGCCACTCTCTAATTGTTCTTTTATGTTTTTGAATACTTTAATCATTTCACTTTCTTCTAGTCTATGGCTTGAATCAAACATAGAATGAATCGAACCTCCTCCATCACCGAGTTTCCGTGGAACTATGTGTACATGTAAGTGTGGTATCTCTTGTCCTGCATCTTTACCATTGTGGATAGCTATTAGGGTACTTTGTACACCCGTTCCTTTTTCTATGGAGGGTAATATCTTATTTGCCAAACTAAATAATTGGTTAATTTGATCAAATTTAACATCTTGTAACTTTGCATAGTGGTTTTTTGTAATAACCAAAGTGTGACCCGCAGTCAACGGAAAGGCATCAAGAAAAGCAATTGCATTTTCATTTTCATCTATTATCTTAACATCAATTTTCTTTTGAGCAATCCTGCAGAATATGCAATTGTCAATAGTACTTGTACTCATACTATTCTACAGCATTATCAATTAATAAAATATTTCCAAATTTGAATTAATTCTCTTGATAATGTCACCTAAGTTGAAATATTGAAAAGTGATGTGATGTGCTTTGCTGCAACATACTTATTTATATTATTATTAATGGTAACCATCGGTCGTTCCTTATCATTTATAAATCCAATTATATGCGGATTGAAGTTGTGCTTCTTCAAGTCCTCCAAAATTAGTGGTGCTAGATCTTCGCTTGATATTATAAGGTGACATCCATTTACTGCCGCAGTTGAATTTGAAACAAGGAATTCATCTGTCGCAAATCTCGCTAAATCTTCATGTTTTATAGGTACTTCATTTACTACTATGTGACTATTTGAAATTTTGGATAAATTGATTAATGCCAAAATCCCATCTGAACCAACTGGATATACGCTAATAATGTTCCCGTTTGTATCAACCTCTTTTCCAAAGTCAGTACAATATTTCGAAATTATCTTGCCCATTGAAAATCTGGGCTGAGTTAACGATTTTATTATTTCATTCTTGATGCTGATATCGATTGGTTCATGTTTACCCAGAATGGAATTCATTTCACCAATCTGTTTTATCGTATAAATACTAAATGGAGTTAACGAGCCAAATTTGTCAGTCAATATCAAAACCATGCCTGGTTGAATGAGATCATATCTTACTGGTAATTCCTTGGTAGAGTGAGCATAAGCTGTTGAACCATAGAAAAGTTTTCCTAACTTGAGAGAACTATAATCATCAAGCAACAGATCATATTTTGCCGCAAACTTATCATTGTTAGTTCTTATCCTGTCCAGTAGGCCCTCATCTGGTGCGTCATAGATTGGTATTATTCTAAAACCTGAAGTACATCCAAGCAACAGCAAATTTTCGAGGGCCGAGGCCAAGGCGATTGAAGTATTAATCATTGAATCTGGTTCCTCCTCAGGATCAATTAATTTACCCGACGAAATATTGACAGCAGTATATCCTATCTTATTTCCTCTATGCGTGTCAATGTAGTCAACAAGTCCAAATTGTGATTCATATTGCGATGTGGTAGAAAGTACTACTCTTCTTAATTGATGCTTAGGAGGTTTTTTACCATAAAAATTACCCATCAGATGGGATAGACTTTGCTCATCTTCTGCTACTTCATTATGAATTCTCATTAATGAAATGATTTTCTTGTTTTTCAAATCCTCCGATATTGATTCATTTACATTGTGTATCCTGCGTGTTATGTCGGGAGTCTTTCCGCTATATTGAAATGAATCAAACCACGACAAATCGGCCCAAGAATTATTTTTTATCTTTTCAAAAGATTTCTCTAGAGAAAAAAAATCAACTTCGTTAGAGCAATTTGATATCCAACCGATTGGATCAAATCCTAGATTCTGATATTTGAATATATTCTGCCAAAAATCATGAGTCAAAAACTAAAGCCCCCACACACCACTCATATACAACACTAATAATGAATCTTCCTGATCCATAAAAAACTCCTCAACTATATTTAAGTTAGTTATCTTTATTATGTTAAACCGATAAAAAGAATATAATTATAAGCCTAATTTCCTCAAAATAGAAATAATGCAGACAAATCATAATGAAAAAAAGTCACAGGAGTCTTTGATGAGGGAAATAAAGAGCATCGCGAATGAACTAGAATCAAAACCTGCCCATGAGATACTAAAATGGGGATTTAAGAAATATGGGGATAAAATGGTACTGGGATCAAGCTTTGGTGCTGAAGATGTTGTATTGATTGATATGATGTGCAATATCAACAGAAATCTTACTAGAGTATTTACCTTGGACACTGGTAGACTTAACCAGGAAACTTATAATCTTATTGATAAGGTAAGAAAAAAGTATGATATTAAAGTCGACGTGTATTTTCCAAATGCAAGCGATGTTGAAGAGATGGTCGCAAACAAGGGAATGAATTTAATGTATGAAAGTATGGAAAACAGGAAACTTTGTTGCAACCTTAGAAAGATTGAACCGTTGAAAAGAGCTCTCAAACAATTCGATTGCTGGATTACTGGGCTTCGCCGAGAACAATCCACAACTAGAAACAAGATATTGAAGATAGAAGTTGACACCTTGAACAACAATATTACTAAACTAAATCCACTGGCTGACTGGACTAATGATGAAATTTGGAAGTATATTCGTAAGAATAAAGTTCCATATAATGAACTACACGATCGAGGTTATCCAAGTATTGGTTGTGAACCTTGTACGAGAGCAATCAAGGAAGGCGAGGATCCTAGAGCTGGAAGATGGTGGTGGGAAAATGATACTCACAAAGAATGCGGTCTGCATTGGAAAGAAGGTTAATAATTGCTAATGTCACATAATCTAATTTTACCACATGGTGGTAAATTAATAAATAAATACATTGAAAAGAATTATGATGATTTGAAGACTATCGAAGTATCTTCTGACATTAGAAACGATGCTGAAAATATAGCTACAGGTGTTTTCAGCCCTCTTGAGGGTTTTATGAATCAAGAAGATTTTCTAAATGTGCTTAAGGAAGGACGATTGAGTAACAGTATTCCATGGACCATCCCAATTATTCTTGACACAGAAAAGGAGGTTGCAACAAAAATGAAGGACCTAGGGGACGTAGTTCTTTGTTCTGATGGCCAAAAATTTGGTAGAATGCATATAGATGAAATCTACGGATACAATAAAGATAATATCGCAAATGCAGTGTACGGTACCACCGATTCTGATCATCCTGGTGTGAACCGACTAGTTAAAATGAAGGAATTCCTTGTGGGCGGAAAAATGGAAGTTTTTCAAATGAAAGAATATGATGAAATCCAAAAGTTTAGGATGCAACCATCAGAAACCCGCTCAGAGATCACGAGGAGAGGTTGGAAGACTGTTGTAGGATTTCAAACAAGAAACGTACCTCACGTTGCTCACGAAATGTTACAAAAGGCTGCTTTGAACATATACGACGGATTGTTTATCAATCCTCTAATAGGGAAAAAAAAGATAGGTGATTTTACTGATGGTCTAATAATAAGTACGTACGAGTCGCTAATCATGAATTATTTCCCAAAAAATAGGGTATTGTTTTCAACAATCCACACATCAATGCGATATGCGGGTCCACGCGAAGCTATCCATCATGCGATTATGCGGAAGAATTTTGGATGTACTCATTTCATAGTAGGTAGGGATCATGCAGGCGTGGGCAATTATTATCACCCATTTGCAGCACAAGAAATATTCAACGATTACCCTGAATTGGATATCAAACCCGTTATCTTTCCATCTTTTTATTTTTGCAAGAAGTGTATGTCTTACGCTAACGAAAAGACTTGTCCGCATGGAGTAGATTCAAAAGAAGAATTGAGCGGAACCATGATTAGAAAAATGGTAAATTCAGGTAAAACACCAGAAAAACATTTAATGCGTCCTGAAATATCTGATTTAATTCTTAAATCAGAAAAACCATTTGTAGTTGAATAACCTTGATCGGAACACTGAAACTTGGACTAATTGCAGTAGTATTCTTATTATTTTATCCTATGGTTGCAATTAATGGACAGAGTATAGTTCATGACGTAATTAAGACTAAGAATTCGGAAGGATTTGTTGTGGATTATAATGCATCTAATGCTTATAGAAGACAGCCAATGGTCTATAATTTTTCAGAATCTATACCAACCAACTGGCAATTGACAATTCAAAATAATTTGTCCTATTCAGGTATAGGGGATGCCAAATCAGTAGTAAAGATTCAAGAACCTGCGCCAAGCGAAAAATTCATAGAACTTGCAATGTTTAGCGAAAAAACTGGAAAATTTTGGGTGGCCATCAATACTAACGAATCGGGGTATATTAGAGTATATGAGCGTGATCAGGACGGATGGTCTAGGGATCAACCAATTTTCGTAGCACACGCAAATA
>DASUMD010000199.1:0-3538 GCA_036277875.1 Nitrososphaeraceae archaeon | reverse complement strand
TTATCATTAATGATTATCTATAATGATTATCATTCAATTGGTGCATTTCTAACGATATTTTCTTGATAACATGGTAATAATTATCATAGTATGGTGCTTCTCTTACAAATTTTATATTTTATTTTATAATTTCTATATCTTCAAGTTATTATAAAAGATCCATGAAGTATTGATGACTAAAATGGCACAGATGCCGGCTCTAATTCCAAAAGAAGTAGAAATCCAGAGACTAAAGAAAATCTACATCATGGTTATCATGCTGGGTTCAATCGCAGCATCCGTAGAAGTAGACAACTTTGTTGATGGATCTCTTCATCAAACCGCAATTAGAGACAGCGCATTTACACCAGCTCATTGGTGGTTATACAGTCACTTTGTAGCCCTACCATTAGGTTGGGGATTTGTGGCAATGTATGACAGAAGGGTGCCTGTACTGAGAGGACCTGGAAACTCAATGAACACTGGTTTAAAGATAACCATCATAGGCTATCTTGCAACCATGTTTACAATTGGTGTAAATGAAATGTGGCACTTTTGGTTTGTGGAAGAAATTTTCGCAGTCCCGAACCACTGGATGTTTAACATGGGAGTAGTAGTAGCTTTCATGGGTGCTCTTGCATATGTAGTAAGAGTTTATGCACGTCTAGTAGAATTGGGCGCTGAAACTCCTGGAAAGAACCCATACGTGGCTGAGATGTACAAGCTTGCACTCGAAGGAAAGCTGTACAGCAGATCAATTCCATAAGCTAATTTGTCATGCTGTCAACAAATGCAGGAAAACGACGACCTTTTTTTTCTTTTTTGTCAAGTCCTAGTTGATACTATAGCTCATTAACCACATCCCTGTTAGATAGTTAACATACTCCTCTACTATGGAAAAAAGTTATTCTAACAATAAATCATCATCAATCCTGGATTTGAAAATATTCTTATATACAAAAATGCATGATAGATATATGGCTGATAATTCTGGAATTTCTCTCAGAGTATTTGAAAATGAACCTCGAGATAAAGGTAGGAATATTGTAAGGATTGATCCAGAAATCATGCAAGTATTAAACATTTCTGATGGTGATCTTATTAGCGTTATTGGTCCCCAAAATGGAACTAACATTATTTGTCTGTCCTTGCATCCTACTGATATAAGCAATGAGAATGAGATAATTCGGATTGATACCAAAACAAGAGATTTGATTGGTGCAGCGCTTGGAGATATTGTTAAAATAAAAAAGGCTATACTGTCTGAAAAAAATAACAAATCCACAAGGATGGACACCCTTGAAATCTCCGAGGATATAGCAAATTCCATAATAATCACCGGGTCTTGTCATAATTTTGAAATAGAACACCCAAAGATAATGGAATTCCTTAAGTCACTTGAGAAAGAAGTACATTTGAATCATAACTATTGTAAATGCTATGCTAATGGCAAAAAAACACTGGGGTGGGATTTTTTTGATATTGCTGTAGACTTGAGACTGATACAAAAATTGATAGAAATACATCCTGAGATTAACAAGCAAGAAGCCGCAAGTTTGGAGGGACGATTTGCACTCTGGTTACAAGCAAAAATCAAAAAGACTAAACATGATTATCATTTGAAAGTAAGTGAAATTCCCTACGAGCCCGTAAGCGGATTTCGACTAAATCCTAATGATTTCAGGAATAAAGAAGATATGGAAAACCTTCGCTAGACTAGTATCATTTTATTTTGTTTTAAAATTAAGAAATGAAGAAATGAAGAAATGAAGATACCAGACGAAGTTCAAGCTTTCGTGAGCAAAAACAGTGACCTCGAACTAGCTCTTATTGGTTGTAGGGCGGATAGCTCTCATATTTCCTATGATTGCTGTGAATATGATATTGCTGTTCTTGGAAGAAACGAAAATAGCTACGATAAAAAAATAATACAGCTTGGAGATAACACAATAGAATTTTTGCATTTTCCAAACTACCAAAAATATGGTCATGATGACATTTCACTTTTCAACATGATAAAATTAGAGGCGTCAAACGACCTGTTCATTTCTCCACCCCCTCTAGAGATAGACAGTAAAAGTTGGTATATTGCAGCTGGAAAACGGAAAGTCGTTGATTCGCTCTTTAATGTTTCTAAAAATAGTAGAAATAGAGCAAAATTAGATTCCTCGTTAAATCTAAAAATAGCTGCGTACGATCTCATTGAAGGTATCCTTTTAATCTCTCAAACAAAGCCAATGCCTATTCATGAATTAAACCAGTTACGCCAGGTTGAAATTCGCAAAGATTTCATAAATGAAGCTATTCAAGTCTGTATCGAATGCCTGGGAATAGAAAGGGCTACAAGAACAATCATAAATAGATCCTTTAAGGCTCTAAAAGAAATCCTCAAAGAAAGATATGATGTTGAGCTCTTATCATCAAAAATTGATTTTTTACTGAAACAAGGATTGCTTGCTGATTGCTATTACTACATAGGTAAACTAGTCTGTAGCCATCTTGAAAATAAGGATAATGCCTCTCAGCTGAACTATCACAAGCTTAACAGCATAGCTTTGGACCTAACAAGTGATTATGAAAAGGTAAAGAAGATGTCTGCGTTGATAAAACGCGACTGCAAGCTTATACTGAAAAATTAAGTAACAGGAGCAGCAACCAAGATTGGTTCAATCTCCTTTACCCTTCGGGCCCTTAATTTAGCCTTGTATTTCAGGTTTCTAGGCTTTGTTCTCAGTCTATATCCACAACATGGGCACCATAATCCATCCCATTTTATGAAAATTTCACATATCTGGCATCGCTTTTGACCGCTTACATACCTTCCTGAACCGACCGGCTTTTGGGCTTTATGTCGTATACATATTCCTTTACAAGTCATCTTTCCTTCCATATATAAAAAACATCTCAACTATTTAAATATGCACATTAATTTTACAAAATTTTGAATTTTAATAATTTACTTTATTAATTTTTTACATGTTTGAGAAAAAGAAAATAAAAAAAATATGTCTTTTTTTAACTAACTTTTATAGATTTTGTCTGAAAGGCTTCATTCATTGTAAGATATTCATCTAGTCTCATCTTGATGTCGTCTGGCTGAGTATCATCCATACCTGAAAATCCAGCGTCAAATGCAATCTTGTTTCCAGAGACTGACACATTTTCAATTTCCATATCTGCATAGATGTTAGCTAATTCGTCCACCCATGCCTTGCCTTCTTCTTGGTTTACGCCGTTAGTTTCTATCGCGACTTTACACATTTTAGTCAATCAAATTCACTAAAGAAAATTAAAATTCGGCATTAATAAAGTTGACGCATTCTTTTTGCTATCCTAGCATATGGATTTAAACCCTAATTGAACCTAATTGTTTTTCCAGTATTAAGCTTCTTCAATTCCCCAATACTTTACTAGTTCTTTTTCAAACTTTGTAAATTGCTCGTCGCTCAGAGGGTCTCCGCAATTTTTGTGCGTCGCTATTACTTTCATTCCCGTGAGCTTAAACTCTACCTCGTAGAAATGAACGCTAGGACAATCGCACATTTGCTATTTTTGATTT
>DASUMD010000198.1:0-2843 GCA_036277875.1 Nitrososphaeraceae archaeon | reverse complement strand
GAAAGCGAAGATCAAGATGGGAAACCACTACCTTGCAGATTCTTAGATGATTGTGGAAGTTGTAAAATACATCCAGACAAACCAGGCGTTTGCTGGCTCTATCCATTTTCTTCGTGGATGGAATCTAGTAATGGCAAGCCTATTGTGCATGCATCATACCAATTAACGGGTGATTGTCCCGGATTTTACACTGATAAAACATCACAACCTATGATGGAAATCCTTCAAGAATACTCGAAACGAATTTTCGAGTACAATATGTCAATTCTTAGAACTACAAGAGAAAAATATGGATTCATAAACATTGTCCAATGATTTTGTAAAATGTTGCTTTAAAAATTAAATTATCCTCAACCGTTCCAGATAACACTCGCATTACAACACCTGCATGGTGGAAAGGGATCACCTTTCGATAGAGGCACCATACGTTCGTTTGGCGGTACCGAACATCTTTCTTTTCGAATACGTTTCAGGAAGGTAGATGCATGCCTCAAGAAATTGAATGAACCGCTATGCGGTGCCAATTCTCCAGTGTGATATTCAGTCAATTAATTAGCATATAATTGTCACATAAAGAATATAACAATATCAAATTTCTACGGTTGTTTCATCCTATTCATTGAATCGATGTATGAGTAAATGTTGGGGAAGTACTCGTTATTCATGACCGCCAATGGCCTGAAGACTGATAGAAGTCACAATTTTTGCTAGGACTAATTGCTAATATAAGGCTACGAAACAGGCCAAGTTTATCTAGAAACATTTTTATTTAAAAAATAGGGTCTTGACAATAGTTCTATGGTTATTAATAAGGAACTCCTGCAACTCAGAAAAAAAATAGCAGACAAAAGACCAGATTTTGTAAGACAAGAGAGCTGGAGGTACAAGAAACTTGCAGCTAATTGGAGAAGACCCAAGGGAAAAGACAATAAGATGAGAAAGCAGGTATCCGGTGTTCCGCCTTTGGTTAAGGTAGGTTATAAGGGACCTAGAAAATCAAGAGGCTTACATCCATCAGGTTATAATGATATTTTGGTTTTTAATACCAGAGATTTATCAAAAATTGATCCAAAGGTAGATGCGGTTAGAATAGCACATGGTGTTGGGAATAAAAAAAGAATAGATATAGTCACAGAAGCCACAAAGCTGAAAATCAAGATTTTGAATCCAGGCAAGGTGGAGGCATTAAAGAAATTACCTAAAAAAGTTGAAACAAAGCCCAAGAAAGAAGCAGAACCAAAGGTCGAAAAGCCCAAGAAAGAATCAAAAGCAAAGACCAAAAACGTAGGAAAAAAAGTGTCTAAATCATAATGGTTGTAAATTTAAGAAAAAAAAGAGAACTAATAGCTAGAGTATTGGGTGTTGGATCAAATAGGATAAGATTTGAACCTGATAAGCTTGATGATATATCTGATGCTATTACACGAGAGGACATGCGTTCCTTAGTCAAGAATGGTACTATATGGACTGTAAAAGTAAGAGGGATTTCTAGATCGAGAGCAGAAAAGAAACTAAAGACACGTAGGAAGCACGGTACGTCTGCCGGTTCAAAGAAAGGTAAGAAAACTGCCAGGGCCGGCAAGAAAGAGGTTTATGTTAAAAAAACCAAGGCCATGAGACGTCATTTAAAAATACTAAAAGCCAGAAATGAAATTAATAGAGAAACCTTTTGGGCACTGTATAAAAAAATTAAAGGTGGAAATGTCCGATCTCTTGCACACTTGAGAGATCTAGCCAAGCAAGCAAAAATGCATAAGTAATAATCCTAACTTGAGATCCTATATTTTTCAAAATCTTTTATTATATCATTATCAATAGGAATTCCTTCTTTAATTAACAGCGATATTTTTCGTTTCTTCCCATACATATATCCTCCAACATGTCCGTCTGAACAAACAACTCTGTGGCAAGGCACTATGACTGGCCGCGGATTCTTATTTAGAACTTTTCCTATCCCCCGAGCGGCACGAGAATTACCAAGTGATGTTGCCAATTGACCGTACGTTATAACTTTCCCTGGAGGAATATTAGAAACAAGAGAATAGACAGCTTGGCTATTTACGTGATTATTGTGACCTGTACTTGCTTTTTTATTACTATTTCTTTTATTGAAAGACATAGACATAGTCTAGTTATGTTGCACAATCATAAATAATTTTTGTGTCATTATTAATCCTAAATTTTTATTGCTTCAATTCCAATTTCGTCTAGTGCAGTCAATATTCTAGATTTCTCTTTCCCTAATCCCTTTGCATCCACAATAACACAAGTTACTTTTTCAATATTTCTTCGTATCATTTGATCTATCAAGGAATTATCCAAATATGGTAAATCGTGTTTTGCAGCTATAGAACCCAAACCATATTCTGATTCCATCAATATCTTATTGAATTTTGTTGGATAATGATTACCCCCAAGTCCTATGGCAACCTTTTCACAAAATTCATGCTTTCTTGTGATTACCCTAAACAAAGAACTGCATACTGTAATCGCAGCATTTTTATCCATCCACTGTTTCTCTGCTGATCCTATTTCAATAAACAGTATTGGTTTTTTTAGCGATGTGGGTCCATGATGCGTAGACTCTATAATAATATCATACGTAGGAACAGTATCCTTATTATTATTCAATTCAATTAGGTATTGTTTTTGAATCCATGGATAACATATTCCTAATTCCCTTTCCTTGCCACCAAAATTATTCTTGTCAAAATTTCCTGTGGAATGGCATGTTAATGCTGGGATGTTAGCCTGGGATCTATGTTGAGACAGAAAAATGTAACATAATGTATTCGGATATTTTTCGTCGAGATTATCAAGATAGAGCAAATTATTTTCAGAAA
>DASUMD010000197.1:0-2558 GCA_036277875.1 Nitrososphaeraceae archaeon | reverse complement strand
ATAAGTGAATATTGTTCACCTTCAACAAAACCGTGGATACATTACGGACTAACCAGTAACGACGTTGTAGACACATCTACGTCAATGCAACTAAAAGAGGCATTTGAAATAATTGAGCCAAAAATTTTGAAGCTAATTTCGTTATTGATAAGTAAGGCAAGAAGATACAACTCGCTACCTTCCGTAGGAAGAACTCATGGACAACACGCAAGCATAATTTCTTTTGGATTAAAATTTGCAGTATGGGTAAACGAACTTTCATATCATGTAGAAAGAATCGAAGAGGGTAAGAAGAGATTCCTTTTGTGTAAAACGTTAGGTGTAGTTGGAACAGGCTCATTGATGGGATCAAAGGCTTTAGATGTTCAAAAGAGCGTGGCCAAGTCGCTTGGGCTTTATTCTATAGAGGCAGCTACACAAGTAATACCCAGGGAGAGACTAGCAGAAGTTCAATTCGTTATTTCATTAATAGGATCTACTTTGGATAAAATTGCAACTGAAATAAGAAATTTACAAAGAACTGAAATTGGTGAAGTAGAAGAACCTTTTAAAAAGGGGCAGTTGGGAAGTAGTGCGGTTCCAGTAAAAAGGAATCCCATAAAGAGCGAAAGAATATCCTCACTCGCAAGAATACTTCGTTCTTTTTCAAATATAGCCCAAGAGAATATTCCACTATGGCATGAAAGAGATCTCTCAAATTCCGCAAATGAAAGATTTACTATACCGATGGGCGTCATTCTTTTAGATGAAATGATAAACAGCATGATAAAGGTAATAGAAGGATTAAGTGTAAATAGGCAAAAAATTCTAGATAACATAAATGAAACAAAGGGAAGAATTTTTGCAGAATTTATTCTTGAGGCCTTGGTTAAGAAAGGTATTCCTCGAATGAAGGCATATGATAACATACAACATGTTGCATTTGTAACTCTTCTTGATGATAAAGACTTTAAAGAAGCAATAATGCAGGACCCTTCTATTGGAGCGCATTTAAGCAAGAATGAATTGAGAACAATATTTGATCCTAACACTCATCTGGCTGCATCAACAAGAATAATAGAGGATGTCATAAGAAAAGCCGGGCAAGTACGTAAAAATTACAAAGGGCGTTAATCTATTTTTTTATAATATTTGTGGATTAGAGAACCGTACTGTAACGCTTTTTTTCTCCTAATGATGACCTCTGGTGGTATCCCAAAAGATAACGCAATCTTTCTAATGATGTGTTTCCTCAAAATATCATCATGGCTTACTATTTTATTATAAATTGGAAACTTCATTGCGATAGAAATGAATTCCTTCGAGAGGAACGGTTGTAAAATACTAATATTATATTTTTCTACTACCTGCTTTATCTCATTTATTAATTCTAATTCATTCAAGATCCTTGACTCAATAGTTTGATTGATAGTATCATTACCTTGATTAAATATGAATCTGAAATTATTGTACCCACAGAAGAGCTCATCAAAACCGTTAGCCGTGAGTACAACACTCAGACTGTTATTACTTGCCAATTGAGCTAAATAACTAAAAGCAATACAGTTTTCTATATGAGATAAATTTCTACAGGTCATTTCATTTGTTATTTTTTTAGAAATTGCTGAGAAATCATCTTTATCTATTTCTAAAATTTTGTGATTCATTTTAATTTTTTGTGATATTGATTTTGAAAATCTTATATCATTGGAATCATGGAATCCAACAGTCAATAACGTAGTATCGATATTCATATTTTTACAAATTATTGCGAGTAATGTACTATCTATCCCACCCGAGAAAGCGATGCCAATTTTATTGATTCCTTTCAAATATTCAGATACTGTTGCAAACAAAGCATCAATTAGGTCGGAATTGTACAATACACTTCAACCAAAAATAATTTCATTTATGTTTTATCCTTTTACGTAATACTAAATTCTGATTTGGAATCCTATGGATATGAATTCACAAAAAAAGTAACTTGTATATATCTGGATTCTTTGAAATAAAATAAATGAAGAAAATAATTCTGGATGAAGATCTCAAATATATCGATAGAAATGGAAATTTGCTTAGGAGTAAGACAGAATTATCTTTCTCAAGATTACTTTCATTCCTAGGAAAAGATTATCAATATGATTTTAAGATTAAGCTAATGAATGGTAATGAGGTCCTCGTTGATTTTAGGGTTGATAACAAATATATTGAAATTCTAGATTCAGAACAGGACCTAGAAAAATTCAATCAGATAAAAAAGAATAATCCTGATCTTGATATCGTAGGTATTGGCAAATCAAAATTTGGTGTCAAATCAGGTGATTTTGAAACAATTTCTTTTGTTGATTCTGAGGGGGACCAGATAGGATCTATATTTTTAGAAGATTCATCACTAGCGTTCGACTATGCACATATTTTACCTCTGGTTGAAAAATGCTCGATACTACATGGTCACACATCTACTGTTATGGTAGAGATCATTGGAAAAATGGTGAATAACCTAGTCATCGATTTTAGTGACGCAAAAAGGATCATTAAAGATACACTTTCAACATTGGATCACAAGTTCTTTATTAACA
>DASUMD010000196.1:0-3469 GCA_036277875.1 Nitrososphaeraceae archaeon | reverse complement strand
AATGCGTATTTGTTTTTCAATTAAGATTACTCGATGTCTTGAATAATTAAAAGTTTATCAAGTCTTAGAGTATCCTTTTGTAAGAAAAAATAAACTGTGAGTAATGAATTCTTTAGAAACCATTGATTTAACTATATTCACTCATATTCGAATTCAATTCTCTCTTTTTTTTTCCATGATGTGTACTTGCTATGATCTGTCAGCTCAATAGCAAATAATTCAAAGATCTTCTTTCTCAAATTATCTGCCGCTTGAAATTTCTTCTCAGCTCTGAGATTATTTCTACGATCAATCATCTCTTCAATTTTGATTTTAGTACCATTTTCAATCTCCATTATTTTAATACCTATGATATTCATGATGGTATCTACTATAGGTAGAGCCTTATCAGCCATTCTGGTAGTTAATTTTTCCGATGAACTTAGGTTGTTAACATACGAAACGAGCTTCATAAAAAATGTCAATGCTAATGGTGAATTCAGGTTACTATCTAGTGAGGACAAAAAATTATTTAGGAAACCATTACATTTATCCTCAAATTCGTCCATGTTTTCAGATACATTTTTAGTTGTTCTAAGCTCATAGATGCAGTGTTCAATTTGTCTCCATTTTTGCAATGATTCTTGCAATATTTCATCATTGTAATCCATAGGTTTTGAATATTGAGAAGAAATCAGGTATAATCTAAGCACGTTAGAACCCCATTTTCTAAGAGCGTTCTTAAGTACTATCATATTTCTGAGCGACTTTGACATCTTTTCTGAATTAATTGTAATCATTCCTACATGCATCCATAGTTTTGCTAGTTTTTTTTCGTTAAAAGTTTCAGATTGTGCAATTTCATTTTCGTGATGAGGAAATATCAGGTCAGTGCCACCTCCATGAATCTCTATTTCATTACCAAGGAATTTTGATACCATGACCGAACACTCAATATGCCAACCTGGTCTGCCTCTTCCCCAAGGACTTTCCCAATTTGGAACATCTGAGGAGAATTTCCACAGAGCAAAATCTAAGGGATCCTCCTTCAATCTATCAGTTTCAATTCTAGTACCTTCTTCAAGCTCATCAATTTGTTTCTTTGATAGTTTACCATAATTTGGAAACGCTCTCACTTTGAAATATACTCCGTTTAGAGTAGAATAAGTATAATTTTTTTCTTTTAATATTTTTATAGCTTTTATTATTTCAATTATGTGGTCAGTTGCTTTTGGATAAAAATCGGCCTTGAGAACGTTTAATTTGGAAAAATCTTCAAAGTAACTTTCTATATACTTGGACGAAATTTCATCAGGAGTCTTTCCATCCAATTTAGCTCTATTAATTATTTTGTCATCGACATCGGTAAAGTTTTGAACATATACTAATTCCTTACCTTTGTGAATTAAGTATCGTCTTAAAATATCAAAAACTACTATTGTTCTAGCATGTCCAATATGACAGTCATCATATACGGTAATACCACAAACATAGATCCTAATCTTTTTATCTTCTGTAGTACCAATATCTTCAAGAGTATCAGAAAGCTTGTTATATATTTTCAAATTAGAACTATAGCAATTTATGAATGTCAGGTAACAATAATTGATTCAAATGTCTATGTAAATATCCTTGCCTTTCAAATCAATTTTATACGTTTTTAATTTTACCCCTTCAAGATAATCTAATAATTCACCAGTGCGTACGTTATAGTGCCACGAATGTAATGGACATTCCACGACCTCTCCATCCACTCTACCTGGAGCAAGCGAGCCATCCTGGTGTCTACACAATGCTTCGATGGCATAAAATTTACCTTTTGTTCTAAAAATTGCAATCCTACTTCCACCTAGATTTACTTCTTTCCCAGTTTTCTTTTCAAAATCTTCAATGCTTGCAGCACGCATCCAAGTCATAATTAGGTTTTTAAGTTTCAATCACTTATAAAATATTATGTGTCAATTTTAAGTGAATTCTTCAGACTTCATCATGAAGTTTCAAAAATAGACTTTACATGGAAACTGTAGAGCAAATTACCCAGACATCAGTAGGATTTCGCATATTTTCTCTGAAGTGGGCTTAACTTATCAATACTTATCCGCAAATATTTTAATGATAACTTTGCGACATTAGAATCGATTTTCTCTGGTACGGGATAAACTTTCTTTTGCATTCTTTCATGATTTTTAAAAATATGCATTATGGAAAGAAGTTGATTTGCAAAAGACATTGCCATTACTTCTGGAGGATTTCCCTCTCCCCCCACTAAATTAACAACTCTGCCCTTGGACAGTAGGAAAATTTTTCTGCCTTTAATGTGGAAACAATCCAAATATGGTCTAATGGAATAGATCTCTTTTGAATTTGAAATCAGTTTCTCTACTTCTATTTCATTGTCGAAATGTCCTGCATTCGCAAGTATTACTCCATTTTTCATTCTTTTAAAATGTTTTTCAATAATTACGTTTTTTTGCCCCGTGCATGTTATAAAAATATCTGCATTTTCTACTACTTGACTAATTTTTTTTACGCTGTAACCATCCATGTAAGCTTCTAGAGCTTTAAGTGAATCAACCTCAACAACAGTAACAATTGCTCCCAATCCTCTAGCTCTTGCTGCAACTCCTCTGCCTACATTACCGTACCCACAGATAACTATATGTTTACCAGCAATAAGAACATTAGTCAGTCTAATAATTCCTGTTAGTGTACTTTGTCCTGTCCCATATTGATTATCAAATAAGTGCTTTGTGCGTGCTTCGTTTACACCAATCACAGGATATCGCAATTTCCGCTGTTCTTCCAGTGCTTTTAGTCTTGTAACTCCTGATGTAGTTTCCTCTGTTCCACCCAATATTCCCTGGCTTTTCTTCTTGTGTGCCATAACGTGAAGGTTTGAGCCATCATCTGTAAGTATCTGGGGATGATATTCCAAAACTTGTCTTAAATTGTCCAAATACTCCTTTTCAGTTTCATCTTTCCATGCCAAGACCTTGACTCCTTGTGATGAAAGAAATGCTGCTATGTCTTCTTGTACTGATAAGGGATTTGCTGAACACAATGTAATCTTAGATCCCAATTTAGCTGCAGCTATTACGAGAACGGATGTTTCTTTTGTAACATGCAGTGAAAGTCCAAGTCTTAGACCCTTTAACGGCTTGTTGTTAAAGTTCTGATTCACTATTTCGTTAATAATACCCATATGAGAACATGCCCATTCCCATGAGTTTTTTCCATTGTCAATTAGTCTGCTATTCTTCATCTGGCTATACACCAAATCAATATGTTATAACTAATTAGTCATGATCGTCGACATTGAAATAAAGGAGACCCAGAAAGTCTTGTAACTTTGATTGTTTCAGATAGTTTTAATTCCCCGTAGTAATCACTGTTTCTGCTGTGCTCAATTCCAAAACAGAGAGTGTAATAATAACAAGCGCACTCCCATATGCAAACGGAGAGATTCATCTTGGTCATATCTCGTCTACTT
>DASUMD010000195.1:0-4672 GCA_036277875.1 Nitrososphaeraceae archaeon | reverse complement strand
TCACGAAAGACTGGTAAGAGAGATAGCAAATAAAGCAAATGTAGTTGTCGTGTTTGTTAACTATATTCTGTCACCAGAGGCAAAATATCCGACTGCACTAGAACAAGTTTATGCTGTAGCAAATTGGGTAGCACAAAACGGCCAGTCTATCAATGTAGATTCTTCCCGTTTAGCCGTAGTTGGCGATAGTGTAGGAGGTAATCTAACTGCTGCCCTCACCTTGTTAGCCAAGGAGCGTGGAGGTCCCTCCATCAGATTTCAAGTACTCTTCTACCCAGTTACTGATTCCAACTTTGATACATCATCTTACAGGAAATATGCAGAAGGGTACTGGCTTACCCGCGAGGGCATGAAATGGTTCTGGAATAACTATACTTCAAATGAAACAAATCGAAAAGAACCAACGGTTTCTCCACTCCAAGCATCGATAGAGCAATTGAGTGGATTACCGCCAGGACTTCTCATCAATGGTGAGAACGATGTACTCTGTGACGAAGGAGAAGCATATGCGCTGAAACTTCTACGGGCTGGAGTCCGAAT
This sequence comes from Nitrososphaeraceae archaeon, assembly GCA_036277875.1. Taxonomy (GTDB): domain Archaea; phylum Thermoproteota; class Nitrososphaeria; order Nitrososphaerales; family Nitrososphaeraceae; genus TA-21. Next base: position 4,132 of record DASUMD010000195.1, on the reverse strand, counting down.
GACCGCGGTTCGATATCATGGTACTATTCACGACTTTGTAATGTTGAATCCAATTACAAATGATCCCGCACCACGGGGAGCCATTGAACAAGCTTCTCAAATGTTGAAACAAGTATTGTCAACTTAGCAATAGCGTCATAAGATTAAGTCACTAGTCACTCATACTTACTCCGTACACTTTTATCTACAAATAATTTCAGTTTACTTTGAAACCAAGTTTTTTCATGAATTCAGACTTAAATAACACAAACTCAACTAAACTACATTGAGATTTTTTAAGGACTGTTTAGTATCTGCCTTTGTTACCTTATTTATGACATTAAGTATCTCTATATTGGGAATTAGCTCGAATCAAATTGGAGTTGCACAACCGGAACAGCAACAAATTAACCTAACTGCTATTGAAAATCAACAACTCATGGAAGGCGTATCTTTTCAGCTCGATAATGTGACATTTGCACATCATACGGCTTCTGTAAACGAAATTCAGTTACATTATGTGATGGGTGGCAAGGGAGATCCAATCGTGTTGTTGCATGGTTATCCTCAGTCATGGTATGAATGGAGGCATGTAATGCCAGATTTAGCCAAGAATTATACCGTAATAGCGCCTGATCTCCGGGGATTTGGTGATTCCTCAAAACCAATGACTGGTTATGATGGTAAGACTATTGCTGAGGATATTTATCAATTGACGACTCAGTTGGGTTTCAATAAAATTATCTTGGTGGCACATGATGTTGGATCTCAGCCAGCCTTTTCGTATACAGCGGAACATCCCAATAATGTTACTAAGTTGGTTATCATGGATTTCCCATATCCCGGCTTTTTGCCTCCGGCGTTTGGTCAAAACGGACCTTGGTGGTTCTCATTTTATCAAACACGGGACATACCGGAATTTCTCATACAAGGTCGCGAACGGGAGTACATATCTTGGTTCATGAAAGGTTTAGCTTACAATCCCGATGCAATTACGGAAAAAGATATCGACGTATGGACTAGTCATATTGTGGCGCCCGGTGGACTGCGCGGATCATTAGAGCATTTCAGAGCTTTCCCCGTAGACGCAGAACAGAATAAAGAAACGGCGAAGACTAAGATTACAACACCTGTATTAGCGTTAGGTGGGGATATATATCCAGCTTTAGGCGGAGATTATCCAGGTAACTTTGCGTTTAGTTCGTTGCAATCATTAGCTACAAATGTAACAGGAATCACAGTTCCACTTTCAGGACACTGGATTCCGGAGGAACAGCCTAAATTTGTTGTAGAACAATTATTAAAATTCGTTGGGGAAAAATAAGAAATGAATTTACTAATTGAGACGACCTCCTTGCCTGTTACTCTTTATGAGAATTAACGTGTTGTTGATAAATTTGATTGTACTCTAACAAGTAAGAATTCTGATAATAGTCAATCTCAGTATTCATGGGAGACTTCATCTCTTTACTAGTTGAAAAGACATAATAAAAACTGAAAATATTATTGCGGCGCTAACTAGAAAGGTTGCTCCTCCAATCAAATTATACAAGACTCCACCCGCTAATAATCCAATTATACTCGCCATACCACCAAAACTTCCTGCGATGCCCTGAACAGCTCCTTGATGAACTGTTCCTGCACGTTTTGAAAGTATAGACATGAATGAGGGCCACATAAGCCCGTTACCAACAGCAAATAAAACTACTGCTGTATAAATAGAGATTAGGTTATTTGAAAAAAACAAAACAAAGTTTGTACCCAAAATTACACTGCCAAGGATAACTAGTTTCTCTTCAGAAAATTTTTTCAATGCTTTCTTCAGGACAGGACCTTGGATGAAGACCATGATTCCGCTTAATACTGCATAAAATATTCCTAATTGAGTTACTGACCATTGGAGTACATTAGCGGCATGAGTAGGAAATGAAGAATAATATACATTAAATCCAAGAAATATCAAGAAATATAGTACCAGTAAAAATGAAACATGTTTTAGTTTGAACACATCTTGAAACTTCAGCTTCACAACACTATCTGGAGGGTAGCAATCTTTACACTCTTGTGCAAAAACCTTTCTAATTGTCCCTTCTTGAGATATCAAAATTGGATTAGACTTAGGTTTCGATTCCCTTAATAGAAGTCCTATTACAAATATAGTTACTATCGATAGTAATAATGCAGCCAGAACTGGAAGTAGTTCTCCATAAACTGTTCCTCCTAAGATTCCAGCCAGTGCAGGACCTAAAATAAAACCTAAGTTAGAAGACATTGCCATTTTTCCAAAATTATTGCTTCTGTTTTCTTCAGACGAGACATCAGAAAGGTAGGCATTTGCAACTGAAATATTGCCACCAGTAATCCCATCAATAGCTCTTGCTAGAAATATGAAAAGTAACGGAAGAGATACTACAACTGTTCCAAAATAGGCTAAATTAGCATTGAAAGCTCCCTCGAGTGGTAAGACCAGTGCAATAAGAAATAGTATCCAGCCAATAGCGGTACCTGCATTGCTTAACAAAAGGACCCTTTTTCTTCCATAGATATCAGACCATTTACCTAGTATTGGAGCTCCTATAAGTTGGAAAGCTGGATAAGTAGCAGCTAGAATACTATAAACTACCGCATCACCTCCGAACTTCATGACCAAAAACACTAGAAATGGTAGAACTATACTGAACCCTAGTGTACCTATAAAATTAACTAACAATATAGGAAGTAGTGATACTCGTGCTTCTCGATTAATCATGATCTAGGCATTGCATGATAATGAAAAGTTTTGAAGGTCATAACTTGCAAACTTATCTAAATGAACAATTTCGTTTACTTGTATAATGTGCGCGCGAAGGAAGAGAACTGTTATCGTGAAAATGTACTTCACTGAAACCTTTTTCTTTCAAAAAATCTTCTATCGTTCCAGAATAATTGCTAACTTTGTCCTTTATAATACCTAGATCTGAGATGTTTAATGCAATTTTCTTTTCATAATCTATTTCCCATAATTCTTGTTCATCATCATTCAGAACTACGAATTCAACCATATTATCATACATAAGCACAGTCATTTATTATTTATACATAGAGAATAGTTCGAATATTCAAAATTTGTAGCTGAGGTACCTTAAATTTTGTCTAAATATCGGCATCTAATTTTTGACCAAAAAAACTATGGAAGAATGTTAATATCTGATGGATGGCCTCAAATGTATGTGCAAAATGATGAGAAATATGAAAGAGGCAAGATGCCCACTTCTGCAGAAATAGTAGATGTTGCTCCTCCGAATATAGATAGTGACTCTATTTCAAAATCAGAACTTTTAGAAGGAGTCACTGAGTTAAACAAGGAAGAACTTGCCCGTCTATTTCAGTTCAGGAATCTGGCTTATGTAGGGACATTGTCGAAAGATGGTGCACCCCATATCACTCCAGTCTGGGCCGAAATGGTTGAAGATTTAATTCTGATAAATACATTTGAACAATCTGCGAAGATCAAACATTTATCAAAAGATAAGAGGATTGCTCTATCAGTCGTTGAGCAAAATAATCCATTCAATATGGTATCAATAAAAGGAAAGGTCGTAGAACAAACAACGGAAGGAGCTGATGAACATTTAAAAAAGCTAGCAAAGCGATATTTAGGAATTGGAAAATATTACTATCGCAAGCCAAATCATAAAAGGGTAATTCTAAAGATAAAGCCAGAAAAAATAATGGGGTTATCAATTCACCCAGCTTTCTATTTTCTAGCGTATTCACCTTGGTTGAAGTAAAATAACTGTTCCTCTTGTGAGTTTCAACTTAGAAAACCGTCGTTCATATTGCATATACGATATATATAAATACGCGAACAGCTAAATATTATATCGGATGACCGATATTATCATTGAAGAAGTGATTGCTATTTGATACCACTATCCGAGGAATCGATTGTAAATGCAGTTGAAAAAGTTAGCAAGAGCGTGGTTAACATTGCAAGTGTTAGAATGATGCAGGATCAATTGTTCAGGGTATTTCCAGTGCAAGGTGTTGGATCCGGTATTGTTATTGACACTAGGGGACATATACTCACAAATAATCATGTAATAGATGGGACTGATAGACTAAGAGTAACTTTTGGTGATTCAAAACAAGTCAATGCAAAAGTTGTTGGAAA
>DASUMD010000194.1:0-4778 GCA_036277875.1 Nitrososphaeraceae archaeon | reverse complement strand
GTAGCATTGACGCCATATGAAAATTTTGTATTTGCCTTAAAGTCAAAAAGAGTCTATAAGACAGTTCCCTCATAGATTGGATAAATTTTTGACAATTATCAGATTGCAGGGAACAATTGAAGAAAAATCTGTATAAAGCTTATATTTTCACCTGTATAAATATCTACGATGGTAACGATTCAAAAAATAGTATTTAGAATCCGGACAGCCGATATTGAAGATGCAGGAACAGACGGAGAGGTATACGTTGGTTTTTGTGGCAGAGAGTTCCACATAGGCACATCATATGAAGATTTTGAACGTGGTGCGGAACGGACTTACTCAGCGGGGATGAGTGCTATAGAATGTGAAGTAAACGTAAACAATCCCACATTGAATAATCCTAAAGCCTTTCCTCCGCTAGATTCAGAAGATATTAGCCTTTACCCTGTCTATCTTCGCTTCGAACCTGTGGGTAGATATGATCACTGGTGTCTACAATATATTTCTGTAAGTGCAGCAGGTGTTAAATACGAAGCACTTGAACCAGAAGATGAGACTTCAATCTACACAGTTTTGGGATATAAATCTGGGAAGTGCCTTTATTTACATCCTGCACGCAACAGGGGAGGGCCAGGGTAAAATGAAATTATTTCGTTAACATTAGAACTAGTGTTGAAAGTGATACCTAAATTTAAAAATTCGAAGTGGGATCCGCGTGAAAAATCATATTAACCTCTTTTGGACTAATCCGCTCGGAAGGGATCATTGCCCAGCAAATACTTGTATTCTGTTGTTATATCGATCTACAACATATACATTGCCAGAAGAATCTGTTGCTATGCCTGTAGGCTGGTCAAACTGACCATCGCCTACACCCGATGTTCCCCATTTTGTAATAAAAGTACCATTACTATCAAACAATTGGATACGATCATTACCTGCATCAGCAACTAAGATATTTCCTGAAGTATCAACTCCTAACCCTGCTGGCAGCTTGAATTGTCCTTCGCCTGCTCCTGATGTTCCCCATTTTGTAATAAAAGTGCCATTACTATCAAACTTTTGGACACGATTGTTACCTCGGTCCGTTACATAGATGTTATCAGAGGAGTCAACAACAAGGCCGGAGGGATTGACGAACTGTCCGTCACTGGTGCCCGGTCCTCCCCATTTTGTAATAAAAGTGCCATTACTATCAAACTTTTGTATTCGACTAGTTTCTCCAAGATCTCCAACATAAACATTATCAGCAGAATCTATAGTTACCCATCCAGGAGATACAAATTCTCCATCTCCAGAACCTGTCGAACCCCAAGAGGAAACAAATGTGCCGTTGTTTGTAAATTTCTGAACGGCTGTGTTAGGGCTTGCTCCTCCTGTAACATAGACACTATTCAACGAATCTATGCCTATTCCTCTTGCGTTAGTAAAAGGGTCGCCTGTTATCCCAGAAAGATTCCACGAAGTAACAAATGTCCCGTTCTTGGTAAACTTCTGGATATTGTTGGTTTCACTGGCAGTGTCCGTAACATACACGTCGTCATTAGCATCTATTGCGATTGCTAGTGGCTGTGCAAACTCGCCCACACTGACTCCTTGAGAACCCCATTTGTAAAGAAATGAATAATTGCTCTCTTGAGCCGCGAGGGGACTAATCATGCTATAAGTTGATACTGAAAATATACCCAATATCAAGACGCTAAATAATAGCAGAGGTTTATTGCAAAACATGTACCTCAAAACTATGGATGCTTTATATAAATATTTTAAACAATCTTTAGAAGTTGTAGAGTCATTGGGCATACTTCTAACTGACTTTAGATGTTATATCTAGCACTATTTTTGATCCATTATTTAGTACGATACCCCGAAATTCCGATACGGGACTTCCATCCACTGTAGCTATAACATTTTTACCGTCAGTATTGAGGCCTTTCCATATATCCAAAAATTCGCCTAAAGTGTAATATCTGATTTTATTGGATTCCACATGGATTATACCACTCGAATCATGTGTGTGTAATGGTGACATTCCCACCATACCATATTTATCCAGGGTATTGTCCGCATACAAAAGGGGATCTGCGAATATCCCAGTCTGGTTCATGCCAATATGAGTGGGAACGATAATAGGTGTTCCATCAATGGTCACATTTAGACTAACATGATCATGCATCAACAAATTAGTGACGGCTCCCGAGTTTTGAATATAAATCGATAAAATCAAGACGACTGCAAATATGTTACCAGCAGTTACTCCAATTGGACCCCAGATGACTTTTTTATTTCTTTTCAGATTCCCATCAATGTAATGTTTGTCTCTAATATCTGTCAATGATTCAAACTATACAATTTAGCCTCTCATATTAATACTCGTGGTTTTTGTATCCGTTTGATTATTGTAACGCTAATTTTTAACAAAAGAGACAAGAAATCCTAATTTTGACCCATCTGAAAAATCAGATCGGTCCCTCTGGAACCGTACTATTGCATGTGCTGATATGGTTTCCATTGAAACTTACCCAATAACTCTACCATGTTCACCGAGAGAAACAGAAGTAAGGTACATTCTGTATTCAAAATCATTCTTTTTTTCTAGCAGATTCTGTTACCTTATCATAATCTACTTGTTAATTAAACTTTGAATCTAACACCTATATAGAAAATAAAGAAACTCAACGACTGATTGGAAGTAATGAATCAAAATTATTGGAATTTCTCATTATCCACCTCCTTAACCTCACTCTAGTTTAAAAATAGAAATAAAAAATGTAAATAGAAATTCACTTTTTTACATCAATAGCTTCGTTTTATTTTTTAACTAATTTTCTTAGATTTATCTGCTCAATTTTTGTCAATCTACGTTCAATTTCATTAACCATCCAATCCTGTGAGAGTGTTATTCCAGTTAGTATATCTAATTCTGCTGTCTTCACCCCATCAAATGACTCGACCTTCCTTAGAATTGAGTCCACGGTGAAAATATCCTGACTGAACATGATCAATACGATTAGATTATCAGGACTTGTGATAGGCGCCTGGAGAAGAAGGTTTCCTGATAGTTCACGGTAAATGCATTCAAGAACATATTGATACAATGTTTCCTTAACGGATATCACAATAACAAATTGGATGTAACCTCTTGTAGAAGCAGGATTGACCAATACAGAAAATTGCACTACATTATTTTCTTTCATCATGTCTAATCTTCTACTTACAGTTTTTGCAGAAATCGACAGCTTGCTAGCAATTTCAGAAATATGCATACGAGGATTTGGTAACAAGCATTTGATTATCTTAAAATCTAATTCTTTGGGACCTTTCTGTACATATGGACGACTTACAAACATGCTCTGCATGACAGCAGGTTTAAGTGAATCAATAAGAAGAGGGATCTTATCCTCAGCTCCAGTCTTTACAACTAAAGAAAATACAGAAGTTCCTCCTATTTGTCTAACATGCAAGAATAGATCTCCCAAAAGATTAAGACGGTCAATAATATTTTCTGTTATCTCATTATATCTCATTTTCAATATGCATTCTGTTCCGTATCCGAGAACTGCAGGATTTATATAGACAAAAAATTTTTCAATTACACCACTAGAAACCATTTTGACAACTCTTGCTCTAACACTCTTTGTAGTCAGACCAACGACTGAACCTATATTCCTGTAAGATACTCTGCAATCTTTGGCCAAAGCTTGGATGATCCTTAAATCAATCTTGTCTAGTATGGGTTGTTGCATGAAATGTGGATATCAAATACAGTCATTTATAAAAGGTTGCTGTCTGATTTCTTAAGTCTGAAATTATCCTGAGATAAATCTCGGACAAAATAGACCATAAAAATGTCTTGAGCATTTCAAGCACTGTCCGTAGCATATGAGATACTTTAATATCTAACAAAAGAGTAATTTTGTAGAAATCATTCAGTCGTTATTCATCTATTGTATATATCCTTACGAATAATATTAGACAGTTTTAATATTATAATGTCCCGTATGTGGCGCATTATTGCCTATTTGCTTTAATAATTCCAATATTATCTCCACAATATTGAATGACCTCCTCAGATGACAATGATAAATTGACTCCCTCTAATCATGATAATAATCTCGTTGCACTAGAAGTTAGGAATCTCTCAAAATTCTGGGATTCTCACGCAGGTAGAGTAATAGGAATTGCAAACATTTCATTTAATGTAAAAAAAGGCGAATTCGTGTCGATAGTTGGTCCATCAGGTAGTGGAAAAAGTACTTTGCTTAATATGTTAGGCGCATTAGAAAGGCCTAGCAGCGGCCAGGTATTTATCAATGGCGTCGATATCTATTCCATGAACGATTCCCAAGCGGCGGTAATGAGAAACAAGTATATCGGGTTTATTTTTCAATCTTATAATCTAATCAATAGGACAAATGTGCTAAAAAATGTAGAATTTCCAGCCATAATAAGCGGAATGAATAGATCTGAAAGAAAAATGAGGGCAATTAAGTTACTAAGTTTCTTAGGATTAAAATCCAAAGTACAATCAAAACCGTTTAACTTGAGCGGTGGGGAGCAACAAAGGGTGGCAATAGCCAGATCTCTAATGAATAATCCTGCCATAATCCTTGCAGACGAGCCAACAGGAAATTTGGATACTAAAACAGGTGGGGATGTTTTTGGCTTATTAAAGCTACTATCAAACAAGTTTAAAAGAACAATAATTATGGTGACTCACAATCATGATCTAGCAGCAAACACCGATAGATCTATACATATCAAAGATGGAAGAATCCAAAAAGAAGTAAAAAATT
>DASUMD010000193.1:0-3504 GCA_036277875.1 Nitrososphaeraceae archaeon | reverse complement strand
ACTAGTAACATGAGAATATGTTACTGAGTGATGGCCTTACATACTTTGCCCTTAAGAATAAAGATTTACTAATATGTAAATAAAAATCAAAAAAAAATTATGGTTTAGGGTCAAACACTTTCTCTACACACAGTTTAGCGTCAGCGTTGTTGATACCCTATAGCGCTGTCATCCCTGTGTCGAATTTTTGGAATCGAATACCTTCTCTACGCAAACAGATGCGTCAGCGTTGTTGATGCCCAATAGTGCTGTCATTACTTTGTCGACTTTTGTTGCCGTGATATTGCCAATTTCAACTTGATCCGTTACTATGGCGCTTCCATCGTTATTAAGATCTGTTACGCAATTTTTCTCGTCCAAGGTTACTCCGTGTGTATGCCATTCACTATCGTTCCCCACTTGTGGACTATCCTCAGCTCCTCCATGAGATACCACAGCAAAAATACCCTTATCGGTTACAAAGGCATACCCGTATATTTGACTTGCATTTTGTGGTTTAGATTCTCCAGCTTTTCCCTCTACAGTTAACCAAGGTTTTCCATCCTTGATGCCGAAATCTTTTATCTTAAAGTCCGCTTCGTTCAATTGGTTTTGAGCTAGTACATTGTTTGTTCCTGCTATTAGAATAGCGCTGATAGCTATGAATGCTGCTGTTAAAGGCAACGTTTTCTTTGAGTTTACAGAATTCTTCATGTGTAAAACTTCGATATTACTATACTATATGAAATTTACTTATCCTATGATCACTTATCAGTTGATCAGTACGAGCTGATAATTACAATATACGGTGATTTTTTATTAAATTATCTAACCGAAAACCTCAAGAAAACTTAGAAATTTTAAAAAAACAAGAGATTCTCTATATTTGTTACACTTATATACAGCCATTACGTACGAATCGAAGAAGAAAATGTACACTACGAAGAAACTTGCAGTTCTGTCTATCGCCCTAACGTTATCGCTGACAATGATTGTGTGGTCGTCTACTGTCGCCTATGTGTCTGCCGCCAAGCCAACTAATCCTGACCTATGGGGAAAGGAGGCATCGGAACTCGCTCAAGCAAACAAGCAAGAGGAAAAAGATGATTCACCAGGTTCTGAAATGGGAGAACACACTCGTGATAGTGACCTCAATGGAGATGATCCAGGACGTGTTGGCGTAGGGAATATTGATGAAGCGCTAGAGGAAGCACTAGGGCAAGAGGTAGAAGATCATCCTAGTGGAGTAGTAGATACCCTTTGCGGCGAAGACGAACCGAACAATGACCCTGCACCTGATTGTCCTGACGCAATCGCAGATGACGATTGAATGTCATAAATCTAAACTTCCTTTTTTTTGATGTCTTTCTCTTTTTTATAGAGCGATATCTTTATTGGTAGCATATTTGAAGATTCTTTAATAAAGAATTCTCGATTTCATGATTAGAAGGTGATACATAGGACAATTAGCTTTAGCAATTCTAAAGGCTCTTAAAATTAGAGTTTAAGCAGAGACAGACAGAAATATAAAGATCCTAAATTTATAATGGCTCTATGCGTGTAATATTTATAGCCTCTACAATCTCAGCAATAGCACTTATCTTTGCCATAACTTGCGTTCCGTTTGTCGTCGTTGCATCTAATTCTGTCATGGTAAACGTAGGAGGAAATGGTAGTTCATGGTCTTCTTTTACCCCTCAGAGTGTTGAAATCAAAGCAGGGGAGACCGTAACATGGCGTAATCCTATGGCCGTTTCTGAACCACATACTGTAACCTTTCTAAAAGATCAAAGTTTTTATCCACCGCCTGCTGTGCCTGTGCCACTTACATTTAATTCTACAGAACTAAAAGCAGACCCCGATGCGAACATTGATCCTCTCATAATAGATCAGAATGGAACAAAGTCTGTGATAGTAGATAACGCCCGACACTATAATCCAGTTTCAGTAGATTCTTCTGGACATAACCCAACATACCTTCCTCTTAATGCAAATTATACCTTGACTGGGACTGAAAAATTTGTTAGTTCCGGTTGGATGTGGCCTGAAGGATTGGCACCGCAGGGAGCACCACCAATTAAGACTTTCTCCGTTACTTTCGAAAATGCTGGAAAATATGACTACTTGTGTATTATACATCCCTGGATGACTGGAATTGTAATCGTTAATTGAGAAAATAATCCGCATACAATTTAAAAAATAGGTTAGTTGTATCCACATCATCATGAGTTCATTCATTGAACTTCCAGAGTTACGAGAAGCACCGAACCCGAATAAAATTTACATATTTTCGATATATTTATTGTAAATATTGCAATGTATTGTGATATAAAGCTTGTTACTAATCCAACATATTCCGGAAATTGGTACTGTGTTAAGATATACCCTACTTTAAATCAGTCATAGTATCTATTCTATTCATAATTCATGTGAGGTGGGAATTTAATCTTGAGAAATAATTCAATATCATTGTTGTTTAACACTTGTTATGATACCGTATTTAGTATCCACACTAAACTCATAAAGTAAGTCGAACATAAAAAAGGCTTCAAATCTGTACTTTTACCACATAAGTTATTATGAAACTTGGGTTTCTTTCTATCTAATCTCATCTAATAGTTAGGATTATGCGTCAGAACATAGACGGCAAGAATTTTATATTATCTACACGTTGTATCGCTACGAAAGCATTTGGAAAGCGATGATGAATCAGCAAATTTAGTAACAAATTGGATGTTAGAATCTAATTTTTCTAGTGAAGAATTTGAAGACTATCATCAAGCTCTATCCATGTTTAATAACACATTAAAGGATGGAACGCAGGTTATTTTGTATGAAATAAAAAAGAGTCCCGTGGATGGATCAATTGTAAAGAAAACTCCGTTACTAAATTCTAAAAAAGCTAAAACTAAATCACGATCATTTAAGAGAATCACTTATAGCCAATCCGGAGATAAGTCTGATGACCATCCGAAAAAGAAAAATAAATTCAAGGAGTTTAAGGTAAGGATTTTTCTTCTTATCATTGTTTTCCTTACCTTTATTGCTATAATGTTTTTTATGAATAGTATTGCAGGAGAATCGTCAAACGTTACGACGGTACACCAATCTATATTATTTAGAATCGATAATCCGATTTCCTTATTACATCTTTAATATAGGACATCTTAGGTAATAATTAAAAATTATTGTGAATTGGCATTTTTTTGTGCTTAAATCTTAAAATGTTCAAGTCTATGGGAAATTATGAATCTGAAAAGTACTATAACATATCAATATATTCACTTGGCAAATCTAATAGAGTCATTATCTATCTCAGTTCAAAAGATGATTTAGGATGAATTTGATATCAGGTATGTAATCAGGTGAACATATGTTTGTAGGCGATAACTAGTAACTTGACTAACCAAATTTAAAGTTTGAATTTAAAACTTTATAAGAATTAGTATTATATTATGTATATGAATTTTCAGAAAACCCATTCTGATATAATGAACCTTGATCCAAAAATTAGGATGGTGACGA
>DASUMD010000192.1:0-4080 GCA_036277875.1 Nitrososphaeraceae archaeon | reverse complement strand
AGTAATCAAAAAAGTCTACAAGAGAGATAATTCATGTCCTACTCAATCCAATTCAATACAATTAAAAGGAAAAATACTTGGAAAAGGAGTCATAGTTTTAGCAGATTTTGAACCATGTGAATTAAGAGATGGACGTGCCACCTTAAACATTCCTACTAATCCTAATCTTAAATTCGTTGTTTTATCATTAGATAAGAAAGGAAATGAACATGATGGAATGATAGCCACGCAACAAAAAATTCAAAGCCTTGGCAAAGATAGTGGTCTATATGTTGTAAATTTTGATGATGAAATGATTGGAAATGATCCCATAACTGGAAAGAAAAAAACAATAGATGATATTAGCGGATTAGCAATATATAATACGGCATCTAAGTCTCTTAACTTTAATTCAGGAAACAGCCTAGCATTAACTGCTGTTCTCAAAAAATAATTTTTTAATTTTTAAGCTAAAATAATTATACAATTTGGCTGCGAGTCTAAAAAGTTTTTATCAAAATTATTTATTTCTGATTCAAAATATCATTATCTAGTTTATCTGAAGGTTGTATGATAGTATCCATATGGTTAAGATATTAATTTTATTATTTAAAAAAATATCCAAATACAATTTTGAGATGGCTTCCTAAATAACCACACTTTGAATTTACAAAAAATTAAGATTATAGACAAACAAACAATTTATTTAACCATATCTCAATACGGGTTAAAAAGACTTCGTATTCTCATTATAACTGGATTCGGTAACATAATAAATAAATTTTGGATATTTAATAGCATCTGATAAATTCTATTCTAAAGTTTTAATTGTATTACTTTTATTTGAGTCCTCAAAAGTTTCAAAAGAGTCTGCCCAATAGGGAGGGTAAAAAGGGTCTCATTGATCTTAAATTATCGATTTATTCTATTTTTCTTCGAGACTCTAATTGCTTGTTGTAATTCTTCAATAGATGGACCGGTTAATGGAGTGTTGAACCATATATTCTGCAATCTATACAATTTAACATACAGTAAGCATATTAGAATGTAGAACCATATCACAAAAAATGATATTTAAAAATCTTGTTTTTATGGATGGTCCAGAGTCATTGTTAAAGGCCTATCATTATTCATCTTTTAGAGATTTTAGACTGACTACTTTGAATAAGCTCAAAATGTTAAAACATGACTCTTTCAATTATGCTCCAAAGTTCCCAACAATGATTTTCGAAAACCCACCGTACCGGAAACGACCGCTATGAGCAATATACGCAAGGGACTTCCCCTAACCAGCGCTCGTATTGAGAAAATATTTCCGAAATTAACTCCAGCTCAGATTCGTCGTGTTGCAGCGCATGGACATATACGTAAGGTTGAGCGTGGCGAAGTGCTCGTCGAGCAGGGAGACAAATCCGTACCGTTCTTTGTTGTAATCACAGGCGAACTCGAAATTGTGAGACCCTACGGGTCCTATGAGACCCTTGTCACGGTCCATGATTCTGGTCAATTCACAGGCGAAGTCAACACACTCTCTGGCCGCCGGTCTTTAGTTCAGATGCGTGCAACTAATCCCGGTAAGGTGATCGAACTGGATCACAAACACATGTTGACTTTGGTGCAGACCGATGCTGAACTCGGAGAGATATTGATGCGAGCTTTCATCCTTCGTAGAGTAGAGTTGATAGCTGCTGGTGTTGGAGATGTTGTTCTCATCGGGTCATTACATTCAGCCAGTACACTTAGGATTAAAGAGTTTTTGATGCGCAATGGACACCCATATTCATACGTAGATCTAGAACGTGATCCTGACGTACAAAACCTGTTGGATAGTTTCCAAATTTCACCCAGTGAAATACCAGTGTTGATCTGTCGAGGTCAAGTAATACTCCGGAATCCCGGTAACCAACAAATCGCAGACTGTCTGGGCTTCAATGAATCTATTGACCAAATCCAGATACGCGATCTCGTCGTCATCGGCGCCGGTCCATCGGGGCTGGCTGCCGCAGTATATGGAGCTTCAGAAGGACTCGACGTTTTGGTGCTTGAAACGAGTTCGCCTGGTGGTCAGGCAGGTTCAAGCTCAAGAATCGAAAATTACCTAGGATTTCCCACAGGTATCTCGGGCCAAGAGCTCGCGTCTCGAGCATACCTCCAGGCTCAGAAGTTCGGCGCTGACATGCTCATGGCTAAGGCCACAGGACTCATCTCCGACAGCATACCGTATGTCATCCAAGTCGAGAGTGGGACTCAAATTTCGGCACGTACTGTCTTGATTGCGACGGGAGCGCAATATCGAAGACTACCATTAGAAAACCTGTCTAGTTTTGAAGGCGCAGGAGTATATTATGGTGCAACCTTTTTGGAAGGGCAATTGTGTAAAGGAGATGAAGTGATTGTGATTGGCGGAGGAAACTCAGCCGGCCAGGCTGCCGTATTTCTGGCACAAACTACAAAGCGTGTCCACATGCTCGTCAGGTCCACAGGACTATCTGAGAGCATGTCACGCTACCTGATTCGCAGGATATAGAAGAGTCATACGATCATAATCCATTCACAAACGGAGATCGTGGCCCTAGAAGGAGGCGACCACCTTGATTCCGTTCACTGGAGGAACGGTCAAACAGGACAGATTGAGCAGCATAAGATCAGACATGTATTCGTCATGACAGGTGCCAATCCGAACACTCGTTGGCTTAATGGCTGCGTAGCGCTCGACGCTAAGGGCTTCATAAAGACTGGTCCCGATCTATCGCCAGAAAATCTAAGAGTTTCAAGGTGGCCACTTACCCGTCAACCATTCTTGCTCGAAACCAGTTTGCCCAATGTTTTCGCGGTGGGTGACGTGCGAGGAGGAAATATCAAGCGGGTTGCATCCGCGGTAGGCGAAGGATCGATTGCTATCTCTTTCGTTCATAAAGTTCTCCAAGAATAGGAAGCAGATCGAATGTGACTTAGACTAAGGTAATGACTATGAACCTAGTTTTCTATTCTGGAATCTGGTAACACATATAATTAATAATACAATTTTCTTTGAAGGATTATTGAACACGAAAGACTATTTATTTTTCAATTAGATTTAAAATAACACGATGGCTGCTGCGAAAGATAATACTAATCCTAATACAAATAATAAGAATGATGATCTCAATACTGACAATAAGCATGCAAACCCAGTTACTGTAATTGTTAAACGTATTGCTAAAAACGATAAAATTAAAGAATTTGAAGAATGGCTTTCAGGAATTTCTAAGGAAGTTTCTAAACAAGAAGGCAATATGGGAATTGATATAATAAGACCAACTGACAAATCTAAACTTGAATATGTTATAATATTTAGGTTTAATAATTATGATAGTCTTACAAAATGGGAGAAATCAACAAAACGAAATGAATGGTTACAAAAGGGCAGAAAACTAGTAGAAGCCGATCCTGATGTACAAAAACTTACAGGGTTGGAGTTTTGGTTTACTCCATATTTTAAAGATGAATCTTCCCCCATGATTCCTTTAAACCCTCCACCACGGTACAAAATGGTAATTGTTACTATTCCTGTGATATCAATTATGCTAATGACTTTGGTTCCTCAAATACATATTTTAACAGAAATGTTATCAGTACCATTTCCTGTAAGACTTGTTATTGCTCTTACGATAACAGTTCTTCTAATGACTTATGTGATAATGCCTCTTTTAACAAAATTATTAAAATTTTGGTTATTCAAAACTTGAAATCAAAAAAGTAATACTTTTTTTGAATAGTGATAGATAAGAATTTTGTTGCTAATTATCAAAATCTTAAATAATTAAAGATTTTAGATTTTTAATCTTATATCTTTGTCCAATGATGATATTTATTAGAATACTGGCTAACCAGAAATATTGAGCTACATCCACATGTATAAAAGAAATAGGTATAGAAAACAAGAAAATAAGTGGTGGAACGATCATCTGGATCAAAGTATGTATTTTTAAAAAAGAACTTACATCATTGTCTAATAGACCGGATAAATAGATTGGTAATTGAGAAACAAAATTGGCATCACTAAAGATGACTACCTGATGAATTTTCATCTGAGTTTTGATACTTTCAATAGTTAATCAG
>DASUMD010000191.1:0-2169 GCA_036277875.1 Nitrososphaeraceae archaeon | reverse complement strand
TAAAATTAATCTTAATGAAAATGAATCTCGAAAATTTCCTAAACAATTAGACAAGACAATTGAATACATTGATATTCTTGAGGAACTTGCATCTGATGATTCTGTTATTTTAGACTTACAGGAAATGAAAATTGAAGAGCTTAGAGATGATGTAGTCAGAATGTCTGACGGAAAACAAATTAGCAAGAACATTACAGAAGACGGTTTTTTAAGAGGTCCAAAGATGAAATAGGATGTCAAACCTACATGACCTACTAGCCTATGAAGTTGTTGGGGGCATAAATGGAGGATTATTTTCTGCAGAAGAGTATGTTAATTCTATCCTTAAAAGAATAGAAGATGTGGAATCAAAATTACATTCATTCATCACACTGGATTCTGAGGGAGCTTTATCTGCTGCGAAGAAAATAGACAGGAAAATTAAAGAAAAAGAAGACACAGGTGAATTAGCGGGAATAACAGTTGGAATAAAGGATAACATTTCCACAAAAAATATCAGAACTACATGCGCCTCAAAAATACTGGAAGACTATGTTCCATCATATGACGCCACTGTAATAAAGCACCTGAAGAAAAATGGAGCAATAATATTGGGAAAATTGAACCTGGATGAATTTGGGATGGGTTCAACAACTGAATATAGTAGATATCAACCAACTCATAATCCATGGAATCTGGATTATGTTCCCGGAGGTTCATCAGGTGGAAGCGGTGCCGCAGTTGCTGCTAGAGAGTGTACTGTTTCTCTTGGATCAGACACTGGAGGTTCAATAAGATGTCCTGCTAGCTTCTGTTCCGTCGTGGGACTTAAGCCTACTTATGGCAGGGTAAGCAGATACGGTCTAATTTCCTATGCAAATAGCCTAGAACAAATCGGTCCTATATGCAGATCGGTTAGGGACTTGGTAATGATGGTAAACATTATTTCGGGAAAGGATGAAATGGATAATACAAGTATTCCGTCCTCTCCTATCACTCTTAATAATAAGTTAGGTAAATTGAATGTCGCAATAATAAAGGAGTTGATTACTGGCAGTGATCATGAAGTTTCGAGAACAATTTATTCCGCATCAGAAAAATTCAAAGAGATCGGATGCACATGTGATGAAATTTCGATAAAAAACCTACATTATGCATTACCCTCTTACTATACTCTTGCGAGCGCTGAAGCAAGTAGTAATCTTGCAAGATATGATAATATTCGATATGGGTTTGATCTTCCGGTAGAGGAGTATAAATGGGATACTTATTTTAGTAAGGTTAGAGAAAACTTTGGCGAAGAGGTAAAAAGGAGAATATTAATTGGATCGTATGTTCTTTCTTCAGGATACTATAGCAAATATTATCTCAAGGCAAGGAGACTACGCTCACTATTAAGATTAGAATTGCTTACCTTATTCAAAAAATATGATCTTTTAATTGGACCAACGATGCCAATACCTCCGTTTAAGTTTGGCGAAAAAATAGATGATCCAATTAAGATGTACTTGGTTGACATAAATACTGTCATAGCAAATCTTGCAGGCATTCCTGCAATATCACTACCTGTTGGATTTAGTAACGGTCTTCCCATCGGACTGCAAATTATGGCAGCGCCATTTGAAGAACAAAAGCTAATCGATGCATCATATGATCTTGAGAATTCTATCAATATCCAAAGGAAGACAAATGCGATATGAGCTTGGTAATGATTGGTTTAGAGATTCATGCTCAAATAACTGCTCTCAATAGCAAATTATTTTGTTCATGTCGTGGCAACTATCGAGAACTTGGACCCAATACTAACATTTGTGAAATATGCTGCGGACTTCCAGGTTCATTACCAGTTATCAATCAAAAGGCGATAGAATATTCAGCAATGACATCACTCGCTTTGGGGTGTAAAGTTCCAGACAAGATCATGTTTTACCGCAAGAATTATTTTTATCCTGACTTGCCAAAAAACTTTCAGATTACCCAGTATAATGTATATGGTTATTCAAGCATAGGAGTAGACGGCATATACGAATTGGATGATGCAAAACAGATTAGAATTAGTAGAATTCAATTGGAGGAAGACCCCGGTAGAATAGCATATTCTGAAGGTAGCATGAATGTTAGGAATTCTGTTTTGCTAGATTACAATAGGGCCGGTGTTGCTTTAATTGAAATAGTTACAGAACCAGACTT
>DASUMD010000190.1:0-6418 GCA_036277875.1 Nitrososphaeraceae archaeon | reverse complement strand
GATTTTACATGTTTACATTTCGAAATTGATGTATGAAAGTGTATTCAAATTCTAATTTGTTTTTGACTTGTCTATTTTCTTTAGAATTTCTCTAAAAGTATCCATATTAGATTCGAGATAATTTGAAACAAAATACATTATACCATATTTTTCGCCAATATGGGAAACCAAATTATTTTTTTCCAACACATTAACGTGATGCTGAATAGCCTTATAATCAAGATTTAAGGTTTCTGCCATACGATTTATGTTGAGCGGAGTATCTTGTAGTAAGTTTATTATCTTGACTCTATTTTCTCCACCCTTTGAACCCGCGAATAAATACCAAAGAAGTCGTCGGGCACTAGGGTCTGACATTTGATGTATCCACAATACGCTTTTAATTAAAATTTGAATTTATGGGCAAAATTCGAAACTAACAATACATATAATATTAATACAAGAGAGCGATAATTGAATTATGGAAAAAATTTTCACGGAGACAAGTGAAAAAGAGATAACGCGAACCATTGCACAAATGTTCAATGAAACTTTGATTGAATATAGTGATTGTGATGTAATTATCATTGGTGCTGGACCAGCAGGTTTGATGGCTGGAAGAGAATTATGTAAAAACGATGTTAAAACCCTCATAATTGAGCAGAATAACTACATTGGTGGAGGATATTGGGTAGGAGGATATATGATGAATCCTGTAACAGTTAGATATCCAGCAAATAAGATTTGGGATGAACTTGGGGTACCATACAGAAAAATTTCAGATTCATTGTATGCCACATGGGGACCTCATGCATGCTCAAAGCTAATTGCATCTGCGTGTGACTCGGGAGTAAGATTCCTTCAGCTTACCAAATTTGATGATCTAGTTCTGAAAAATGAAAAAGTAAGTGGAGTTGTAGTAAATTGGATGCCTGTTTCTGCATTACCACGAAACATAACATGTGTCGATCCCGTCGCTCTTGAATCAAAAATAGTAATCGATGCATCAGGTCATGACTCTGTGGCGGTAAAAAGAATGATGGATAGAGGATATGTGAAATGGAAGGGAATGGAACCAATGTCGGTTACGGGAGAAGATGCGGTGGTAGAATACACGGGTGAAGTTTATCCTGGATTAATTGCCGCTGGAATGTCAGCAACAGAGACACATGGGTTGCCCAGAATGGGTCCTACATTTGGATCGATGTTGTTATCAGGTAGGAAAGCAGCACAAGTTGCTATCAGTAAATTAAAGAAAATTGCAAATCCGGACATAAAAATTTAGTAAGGGCAGAAGTAGAACTAATGATATACATATGAAATTATCATATGTACATCTCTACTCCTCTTTGTTGTCGACTTCTTATCTTGCAAAAGAAGTTTCAACTTATTTGCATGAATTCATTCCATTTATTGATGTGGATGTTAGGTCGTTCACCAATTATTTCAGGAAGAATATGATCGAAGAGGATATTGAAGATAACATGATGATTCAATTATCGCATGAAGTTAATGCTAATACTAGTCTTGGGGAACTGCAAAATTCATCGGATGATATTCGTCAAAAAATGATGATTATTGATGGTTTCTATCTTCAAAGAATCTACTCTAGAATCATTGATAAGAATGAAATGCAATTAGACCATTTGCATCTTATTTTTGAAGATAATTTGGTGTGTACCTATGACGAAAATGACGACAGATATCATGCCAGACCAATAATTTGTGGATCTCCAAGCATAATATCCATTTCTAGTATTATTGAAGGTCCCGCCAAACCAAAAGGATATTATTTCAAGCAAATGCTGAAAGATTTACTCTCTATTAGTAGTAAAGAAATAGAGAAGGAATTTGCTGATAATTTTGTTAGCAATGACGACCCTCGGCTAATACATGTGGCGACAGGTTATGCTATTCAAGCAATCTTTTTTTTTCTTACCAATGGTAACCCTTTCTGCTCACAATATCCCTGCAGATTATTCAATTCACATTGGCAAGAAGAATTAATCTATACACAAGTAATAAAGCCAGTACTGTGTAAAGAACATCTCCGAATATTGGCTGAAGCTGGCGAATAATTTATCATAGTATTAGGATATTCGAATTATTATTTTTAGCGATCTGGTATTTATTTTCAAAACGTAAGTGATTATTTTTGCACTGCTTAATTCCGAACAAATTATTAAATGGTTAAATCTTCATCCACTTAATCACACATGTCAAAAAATGCAAATTATGATTCCCATGACACTACAGAAGTAAAGAACCTTTATGATGTGATAATTATTGGTTCAGGACCAGCAGGATTTACTGCAGGAATTTACACCTCACGTGCAAAGCTCAAAACCCTAATAATTACCGGTTCACTTCCGGGTGGCCAGCTCATGACTACAAGTGAAGTTGAAAACTATCCGGGTTTTCCCAATGGAATTTTTGGACCAGAGCTTATGATGAACATGAGACAACAAGCCGAACGATTTGGAACCACAATAGTTGATGATGAAGTATTAAAGGTAGATTTCAAAAACCCCCCATTCCTCACATCAACGCATTCTGAAAGTTATGAGGGCAGAGCAATATTACTCTGTACAGGAGCATCCCCGAGAAAATTGGGTATTGACGGGGAACAAGAGTTTGGTGGAAGAGGTGTTTCATATTGTGCTACTTGTGATGGACCATTCTTCAAAGGAGAGGAGATTGCAGTAATTGGAGGAGGTGATACTGCAATTGAGGAGGCAACTTTCCTTACTAAGTTTGGTAAATCAGTTAAGATTATTCACAGAAGAGAGTTTCTGCGGGCCAGTAAAATACTACAAGAAAAGGCATTTGAAAACTCAAAAATTCAATTCATATGGAACCACGTCGTGACAAAAATCAGTGGCAATAAGAAAATAGAGAGTATTGATATAAAGGACTTAACAACAGGTAATAGCCAGAATTTGACGGTAGGAGGACTTTTTGTAGCAATTGGTCATGAACCAAATACTTCGATTTTCAAAGATCAGTTAGAGTTGGATGATAAGGGTTATGTTGTTCTCAAAGAAAATACTAGAACTAGCGTGGAAGGAGTTTTTGCCGCTGGAGATGTTCATGATTATCGTTATAGACAAGCTGTCACTGCTGCAGGATTTGGATGCATGGCCGCACTAGATGTAGAAAAATGGTTAAGTGAGAAAAAATTTCACAAATAAACTAGGGCTTAATGTAAAGCTCTGGTAATTTCTTCAATGCAGAAACATAATCACTTTCTTCAAGAACATTTTGTTCTTTGTAGAGACTTTTGAATTTTCTACCGTCATCGGCAAAAATACCTACAATAACTCCTTTATCTATTTCCTTTGAAAGCTTTAACATTGAGGACATTACAGAACCTGAAGATGGCCCTACGAACAAACCTTCTTTTTTGAGAAGGTCCTTAACGGCGTCAAATGATTCTTGATTTGTTGCTGTCATCCACTGGTCCACTATAGTCTCTCTACGTTTAAAGAGGTTTGGCATCGATGATTCTTCAAAGTTCCTCAAACCCTGAAGTAAATGGTTCTGTTGGGCTTGGATAGCAACAACCTTCATATTCTTGTTCTTCTCCTTGAGAAAAGTCCCTGTTCCTGTAATCGTGCCTCCAGTTCCACAACCCGTAAAGAAATGCGTTACTTTTCCATTTGTTTGTTCCCAAATTTCAGGACCAGTACTTTCATAGTGAGCAAGAAAATTAGATTCGTTTTCATATTGATTTGGCATGTAATAAATGTCAGATCTAGGTTTTGCAATGGCTGTAGCAAGAGCAATACTTTGATCGGTCCCTGCTCCAACACGTGGGCAAAGATCGTCTGAAGTTTCATGAAGTGATGCTCCAAGGTTCCTTAGAATCTTTTTGGTTTCCTCACTAACTTTCTCCGGAATAACGATCTCAACCTTGTAGCCCATTGAAGAAGCAATACCAGTTAATGCGATTCCAGTATTTCCAGAAGTAGGTTCGATAATTATGCTCTTGTTCTTTACAAGTAAACCTTTCTTTTCAGCGTCCTTAACCATCCAATATGCTGCTCGGTCCTTCACTGAACCAAATGGATTGTACCATTCCAACTTTGCATAAAATTTAATATTTTCATTTGAATATGAAGAAAGTTCGTACAGTGGAGTATTACCTATTCGTTGTAATATTTCGGGTCCAATTATAGAGGTCATTTAGTTCACTTTGTTTTCTTTATTACAAATTCTAATTCATTATCTTTTTTTTCTATAGATAACAAATTATGACCACTTTTATCTGCCCATCTTGTAATATCTTCCTCTGATTCAGGGTCGTCAGCGATAATCTTGAGCTTGTCACCAATGCCTAATTTTTCTATTTCAATTTTAGTCCTAAAAACTGGCTCTGGACAATATAGTCCCCTAACATCGATAACCTTAGCAAATGATTCTGTAGCTCCATTTTCAGCCGTCATATTCATTCCTAACACTATTAATCAAGGTCCTGTTTATATTAAATGTTTAGAGAATCATTGCAGATTTATTTTGCTTGTAAACTCGAATAAATTTATCTAGCTTTGAGGAATTTTATCTTCAGGTTACCTGAATAAATCGTCCTTTTTTGATCTGGTAATCTTCGATATTGAAGAATCGCCATCGCCAGATATGTAATCGCAGCCACGCACTATTGCCACAGGTATACGCGAAGATTTTCCCATGACAAGTTCAGCAGCTGAGGCTATTTCGTCAGCGATTGCTATTTCGGTAACCCTTAGAATATTCCCATACATGTCAGTCTTCCCGATATAACTCTTGATTGGATCTATGCCTGCTATCCCAATTGCTATATTTACTTGACCCTTCCTGAATGGTCTACCAAAGGTATCGGAAATAATTACGCTTACATTCATGTTGGTCCTAGATTTAATATCATTTCTAATCTTTCTGGCTGATTCATCTGGATTATCAGGTAATAATACAACATGATTGGATAAATTTCCTACATTACTAGCGTCAATCCCCGCGTTGGCGCAAACAAATCCATGTTTGGTTTCAGTGATAATAATGTCCCGCTCAATTTTGATAATTTCATTGGATTGTGAAATAATAAGTTCTATCAAACTAGGGTCCTTGCCAGTAGCTGAAGATATTTTATTAGATTCTTCAGAAGGAACTATTTTTGATAAATCAATAATTTTACCTTCTGCCTTCGATATGATTTTGTGTGTTATAACAACCACATCGTTCTCTTTAAAGGACTCATTCTTTTCGCTAATTGACTTTGTGATAAGACCAGCAATATCATCCCCCGGCCCTATGTCGTCATGGATCAGGATAGGAATGATTTGTGTGTTAGAAAATTCACCCATATTGAACAATCAAACTAAGGACAAATGATTTCACAACTGTGTCTCTATCGTCTTACCAAATTTCTTTTCCAATAGACTTAACAGGATTGAAAGGTCTCTGATTTCAATGGTTGCATCCGCCCTTTGTTTAACGATGTCAACTGGACAAAAACCGACAGTATATCCGGCTATATCAAATAATTTCAAGTCATTTGCTCCATCGACCACTACTACAATATCTTCCTTTTTTATGCCCCATTCTTTGATGATAGCTTTTACTCTGAGTGATTTATCTGAGGTAACATTAATTTTTACACCGTCGAGCTTCCCATCTTTGAAAATTAACTCATTTGAAAATATTTTATCCAAACACAACTCATCTTTGAGTTTATCTGTGATTATTGTAAAACCGCCTGAGATTGCAATCATTTTCCATCCCGCTTTCTTAAGCGAATAACAGAGCTTTCTTGCACCTGGCATTATTTGTAAATTATCAGCAATGTATTTGGCATCTTCAAATAAAGTTCCTCTTAGTGAGTTGACTCGCATCTTGAGTCCCTCTTCCCAATCGATTTCTCCCCTTATTCCCTGTTTTGTGATATCCCAGATCTCTTTCTCTTTCGCTGGGCCAAGTTTTTGAGCAAGAACTGGCAGGTACTCTGCATTGAGAAGAACACCTTCTACATCAAAGATTATCAGCATTTTAACTGTTAATCGAGAGAGTTACATCACAATATATTAAGTTTATTTAAGCTTTAACAACTTGGGATCCTGATACACGATCTCATCTCGCATAATTTGAAAAAATTCGTTACTAATTGGGATTAGGTTCAAATGAGTTCTTAAATTGTCTTAAGTTGGAAAATGATGAACTCTTGTGACTACTTAACCATGCTAAAACTATCTAATATCTTGCCACCATGAGAAATAAACTGCCCTGAGAGTGTATTACTATTGATAGTTAATTTGACAAAGCCGTAATCATTATCATCTTGGAATTCTATGCCCCCGTCACTTCTATTTCCTTTTATGTCATAATGCGATTCCCCCCCTGTTCCAGCTTGAATAAATAATGTATGTTTGTCCGGTAGCTTTATGCGTTCATAATTATGATTATGTGC
>DASUMD010000189.1:0-2699 GCA_036277875.1 Nitrososphaeraceae archaeon | reverse complement strand
ATTACCAAGACCCTTACCTTCCCACGCACCTTTTATGAGACCAGGGAGGTCTATCAACTCTACAGGAATAAATCTCCAGCCATCCTTACATAATGAATTCCGAGGGTTGTCTTCCACTCCAAATTCTTTGTGTACACACAGGGTAATTACATGAGCATTTCCATGAATTGGCTTTTTTGTTGTAAACGGGTAATTTGCAATTTCTTCATTGCCTAAGGTAGCAGAATTAAAGAAAGTAGTTTTGCCAGTGTTTGTTTTACCTATCAAACCAATTCTTATCACACATCTATTATTTTTGCTAGATTATTTATATCTAGCAAGTATGTTTAACCAAAAAGAGAATTCCAGTTAAAACAGCAAACCCAGGATAGATGAGAGACTCCAATTTTCTACATAAAGTTCTATACGAACTAAATAGAAATTTCTTTAGTGATTAACTTACGTTTTATTCCATCTCAAGGCTTTAATAATTATATTATGAATCTTTAATATCAGCAAAAAATGCACACAGAATTAGGATCTCAAATAAAAAAAGTTTTAGTTATCGGTCTTGGGCAACTAGGCTTGCCTGTTGCAAAGTATGTGAAAGATAGAGGATATGAAACATTTGGATATGATATAAACCAGCGAAGAGTAGAAGCTGCAGAAAAAAATTACGGAATAAAAAGCATAAAACGGTTTGATGACATCGATGTTTTTATATTGTGTGTATCGACCCACGATCCCAATGATGAATATACACCTTTTATAGATGGCTTATTCTCAGTTGCTCAAAAAATATCAAGACAAGCCAAAAATGGTTCGCTTGTTTCCATAGAAAGTACAGTACCCAAAGGAACTTCAAAGAAAATATTTGAAATGCTAAACCACAGACTTCATGTGGCTCATGCTCCTCATAGATGGTATTCGCTTGAAGAGGATGTACATGGCGTGAATCAGGTTAGAGTGATAGGGGGAGTAAGTGATTGCTGTCTAAAAGTAGGACTACAATTTTACGATAGTGGTAACGAAGCTCTAGAATTCAATGATAACATTGCTAATAATAACAACGAAAATTCCAGAAGAAATGGTCTTGGTATACCAATGCACCCTGTAACTGAAATAGAAATTGCAGAATTGAGTAAAATAATTGAAAATGCTGACAGATATATGCAAATAGCATTCTCTGAAGATCTCTACCTTTATTGTCAAGCGAATAATATTAACTTCGGAGAATTAAGGGACGCCTTGAATACCAAATGGAATGTGAAAATACTTGAGCCTCGAGATGGTGTAGGAGGACATTGTTTGCCCAAAGACACAAAAATGTTCTTGCAATCATCAAAATCAATAAAGAGCAAGATATTGATGGCAGCACTGGAAGTTGACCAGGATTATCGAAGATTTAGAGAGATGAGAGGTTACAGATTAGTTCCACCAGCCATTAACAGTTCATAAATAGGCTAATTATCTAACTCTGGTTGTATGGAATCTAAATCAATTCTAGTATTCGGAGCCCATCCAGACGACCTAGAAATTGGCATGGGTGGCACTATAGCTAAACTCTCAGCTATGGGTTATGAGGTTCAGCCGATAATAGCTACGTTACCAAATTTTGTAAAATCTGATAGCAAGGAAGGTAGAAAAACAGAGTCTATGTTATCAGCTAAAGTAATGGGTTGCAAATCTCCTGTGTTTCTTGACTTGCCACCAGATGAGATGGTATTTGGAAGAAAAATGGTTACATTGATAGATTCATTGGTAACTAAATACAAACCTGATTCAATTTTTACTCAGTGGTATGGAGATTCCCATCAGGATCATCAAATTTTAACAAAAAGTGTAATTTCTGCCTGCAGAGATCAAAATAACATATTTATGTATGAAACTACGATACCTGGAGGAATTACTGAAAATTCATTTAGACCACAATTGTATGTAAATATTACTGAAACTATAGAAACAAAGAAAAACGCTCTGGAGTGTTTCGAATCTCAGTCTGTTCGTTGTGGAGAAATATGGATCCCGGCAATTCTTGGCAGATGTTCCTATAGAGGGTATCAAATTAATTCAAAATACGCTGAAGCCTTTGAAGTCATAAAAGTTACAAAATGGTAAATAGATAGAACCATCTAGTGGATGTATTTTAGAATGATTTTGGAAAATATCATAACTAAGTTATTTTGAGAGAAAGAAGGCATTTCCGAATCGCCAAAAAAAATGATTATGGTACAAATCGGATTGACGTAAAAGCTCCCTTTCATGTCTTAATAAAGAAAACGCTAGAAGTTTTGAACAGTTTATAAGTGAATATTTTATTTCCTTTTTGCAAAGGATTTGCTGTATTAAGCAAAACAAATGGGCTCGTAGCTCAGCTTGGATAGAGCGCCTGCCTTCTAAGTCTTAACGAAGAGAGCCGGAAGTCGAGGGATCGAAGCCCTCCGGGCCCGTGCTAATATTCAATATCAATAGATTGTCAAGTTGACAACAGTAGTATAACAGAGAATATTCTAGGCTGCTAGGTCGAACCCTATTAGCGGTTTCAGTAATACCAGTATGCGTATCAACGTAACTCACGTTTATAAGAGGCTTGAAATCTAAAATTTTCAATTATGCTTGACGATAATCAATTAAAAGGTATGATAAAAAATGCCCGAGATGGATTTGAAAGACGAAATTTCACTCAATCTGCCGAATTGACCCTTATATTAAAGGACATT
>DASUMD010000188.1:0-8238 GCA_036277875.1 Nitrososphaeraceae archaeon | reverse complement strand
ATTATTATTACTATTTAGCATATCTGTACTCATAATATTATTATCATCAGTACTCATGGTACTAATATTACTCGAATCCAAGGCTACTTCTTGTACTTCGGGTTTATCAACTTCTATCAAGCATGTATAGGTAACATATTTTCCGTCAGGATAGATCACTCTGAGTTCTAAAGTATTTGGACCGTACACATCTCCAAAACTAAATTGAGTTTTTCCAACTCTATGAAGCGGAGTCATCTCTGTTGTATCTGCGTCGTAATCAACAAAGAATGCATTAATTTCACGAGGTTTAGTTAGAAAACTAAATGAAATAGGATCTTCTGGGGATATCGTGACTTCAGGTTCAAAATCATCTGGTAAGTGAGGGAAATTGATTTTTTCTAAGTTTTCATTATCCATAACTACGAATGGGGACATTTCATAGGACTTGTTTTGATAGACCATCTTGGCAACTGGAACATTAATCTCCGTTTTGTTACTACTATCAGCATCGGAGTTTTCGGAATCTGCTGATTTTTCGGTCGTTTCATCGGAGTTTTCGGAATCTGCTGATTTTTCACTTTTTTCATCGGATTGTGCGTTAGCAGTTAACAGTATAGAGCTTTCAAGAGAAGCGATGAGCATCATAATTAAAATTGACGAGAGTAGAACATATTTTTTATTCTGATTTAACGATTGTATCAAAACTGAATTCAAAACTTATTGGTAATCTTTTATATATACGGAATGTCGAAAAAATTACTGAGATCAACAACAAGAAAATAACTTCATTGACTATAAGAAAATACCATAATATGTATGAAACATATTGCTGCCATTGAAATATCTACTTCTTGTTTTTATTTTCATAGAATCACTAGCCTAGATGGAATAATTTTTTTATTCTTCAGAATCACTTAATCAAGTACTATTGAACGAGAATATTTCTTTAAATGACATTGGAAAGAAAATAATATTTCATATTGATTTCGATTATTTCTTCGCACAGTGCGAAGAAATAAGAAGACCAGAATTAAGAAATATTCCGAGTGTTGTTTGCGTCTATTCAGGACGAGAAGAGGATTCCGGTGTGGTCAGTACTTGTAATTATGAAGCCCGAAAATATGGTGTTAAGGCCGCAATGCCAATTCGATTGGCAAAGTCAAAATTGAAAGATGTAGAAGCAATATTTCTTCCTACTGATATGCCATACTACCACGAAATTTCCAGAAATGCAATGAAGATAATTCAAAATTACGGAGAACTGTTTGAACAAGTCAGTGTAGATGAATGTTATATGGATTTTACAAAGATCACAAATTCAGATTTTGATGATGCAAGGATCTTTGCAGAGTCATTACAAAAAAATATCAAGGACCAGATTAAATTGACATGTTCAATTGGAGTGGGACCCAATAAACTAATAGCAAAAATAGCATCAGGTATCAATAAGCCTAATGGAATAACAGTTGTTAGTCAAGAAGATGCTAAGAGATTTATCTCAAATCGTAAAATTGAGGATATCCCTGGAGTAGGTCCAAAAACATCCAAGAAGTTGGAATCATTGGGGATAGAATCAATTTCGGATATATCTAAAAAAAGTATTTTTGAATTAAGAGATTCCTTGGGCTATAAGATAGCAACTTTTCTGGTAAATGCATCAAACGGAATCGATTATTCGCAGATAAAAGTTCGTGGAACTTCAAAACAAATTGGCAAGATAGTTACCCTAAAAAAAGATATAGCAAATTTTGAGCAGATCAAATTGACAGCTAATAATCTTTGTAAATCCGTATATGAAAATTTAGAAAATAAGCGACAGGCATTCAGGGTTCTTACTCTAATTCTAATTTTAGAAAACCTTCAACATGTTTCATTTTCGAAAAGCCTCAAACTCTATACAGCATCCTTTGACGAATTGCATAAGAATTCACTATCAATCATACATGAGATGATTAGCAATAATTCAATATCTCTTGACAATATCAGGAGGATGGGTATTGTGGTTTCTGATCTTAAAGATATATCTGGACAGGATTCGTTATTGAATTATTTTGAAAATTAGTTGTCCGAGTTGGAATAGTATTAAAACTAGTAAAACAAAAAATCCAAATTATAATTTAGGCTGAATTAACTAAGCAGAGCAGAATAATTATGATTGTTTGTCTACAGTTTGCACATCCTGATTCAACGAATTGTTCTAGAAATTTTTATGAATGCTAAATTTGAGTGCTAATTCAATTATGGAGATATGGACTCTAATGATTTATTGATTAGTGCTTGTATGACTTTGTTTGATCTTGATCTTACTATTTTAGCGTTAACGAAATTTGCCTTACCACCACCACTCCCTATGTTCTCATCATTTCTGAGGTCCTCAAAGATTTTAACGCAATCTAAATTAACATCATTACTCCTTGCAAATACGAGGTTTGCCATATCATTGTCAACTATATTAACTAAAATGACGACTGTTCTCTCTTCTAGTATCTTTTCTCCCGCAAAATTTTGAATGATTCGCCAATCCATATCGTCCAGAATTGCTGTTATTACGTTAATATTCTGTTTATCAAAATTCTGATCAGGAATATCAGCCAGTGTTTTATTTGTCAATTTTTTTAACCTGTTGTAATATTGTTCTCTTTCATAGTATAGCTTCTTAATAGTCGCCTCTACTGTATTATAATTTGCTCCTACTTGATTACTAATATTATTAATTTTTTCAGTTATTCTGATTGCTTCATCCATAGCATTTTTGCCAACCATAAATCTTATTTCATAATCAGATTCATTCATTGACATATTAGTTACTAAAAGGAATTTACACTCGGACAAACTATTAACATGATCCATTGAACACGCAGAGAGATCGTGGTTTTCTATTTCAACAACTGTGATTGTATCAGCATTTTCTAACCTAGTTTCATTGGCTCTCAAATTAGGAAATACCTTCTTGGCTTCATTTAGCGAGGAAAATGAGTGATGTAGTATTTTTCTTCCCTCCAATATTAGTTGGTTAACCTCCTTCTCAGCAGAAGCTATCTTTTCAAAATCCAATTCTATTTCTGATGCTCTTATAAACGCAATATTGTATGAATCCTTATGTTCCACTTTTCTCACACTCAAAGTCTTGTTTAATATTTTTTGCAGCGATCCTATGAATGCATGTTCAGCAGTGTGTGCTGCTTTAGTGTTCATATTCATCAATTCAAGTTACTAATATACATGAGCATTAAGGCATTGATTATTGATGAAGCTGCAGAACTTCCGCCCTTTCTTCCAATATTTGTTATAAAGTCCACATTCGTCTTTGATAACTCAGATTTTGATTCAGCTGCTGAAACAAAGCCTACAGGTATCCCAATCACAAGCAAGGGCTTTACTATATTTTCATTTATCATTTTAATTACCTCATATAAAGCGGTTGGGGCATTTCCTATCACAACAATGCCACCATCAATTTCTTTTGATGAGTATCTCATTGCCATTGTGGATCTGGTCTTATTTTCTTTTTTAGATATATCGATTACCTCCTTATTTGATATATTGCATATTAGAGTGGTCCCAATTTTTGCTACAGATTTCTTGTTTATACCTGACTGTACCATATCAACATCGACAACAATGTGACGCTTTTTCTTGAATGCCTCGAAAGCGTTTTCGATGGCGTTGGTCGAAAAGATAATTCTATTCTTATCAGGTTTTGCAAAGTCAAAATCAGCAGTAGCATGAATGACACGTCTAACAACATTCCATTCTAGCTCACTGTAACTATGAGTTCCTATCTCCAATTCAATGATTTTCATACTATTTTCTTCTATACCAAGCGAAGACTCGGACATATCTCTGGACTTTGCCCTCATCGCCCTCTTCATTGTATCATTACTTTCGGCCAACTTTTCCCTCTGCCTCTTTTGCCCTTTCAAGTACCAATTTTACTAGTTTGGGGTCTACTCCAAAATGCTCCGTAGTATACACCTGGATATTCCCTAGATTATAGTTTGCCAATGCAGAGTTGATATCTTTCACAACGTCATTTTTTATGTGCGCTCCTTTGTGTAGGAAATATGGAACTATTATCAATATGTTAGGATTGCTTGAAATAATTTTTTCTATCCCATTTGCTATCCCTGGTTCATCCAATTCCAGAAAACAAAAAGTAACGCTTCTAAAATCTGGCTTTAGTTTATTAACCGTGTGTACAAATGCAGTTCTAGCACTCCTGTCACTGCTTCCATGACCTATTACAAGTATGTCACACTTGTCATCTGCCAATGCTATCTTATATTTTTCTCTAGCGGAAAGAATTCTATCTTTTATGAGCGAATCAAGTGTGGAATGATAGCTCAACGGTTTTGTAATTACTACTTTTATCTTCCTATCGTAACAAATTCTAGCTGTCTTTTTTACAGAATCTTTCAGCTTCATCCCGGGATACAAGAAATATGGCATGACAGTAATGAAATCCGCATTATTGGAAATGCACCTGTTAATCCCCTCCTCAATGTATGGTGGTATAACTTCAAGGAAACAATGATCAACATAGACATATTCACTTTCTTCCTTAATCATAGTGCACAATTGTGCAAGCTCCTCTTTGGCCTCAGGTTCCCTGCTGCCTCTATCAATTATTAACAGAGCCCTATTCATACTAAATACCGGCCTTGGGGAAATTTATCCTACACACTGCAACTGTGAGGTTAGGAGGGAACTTTTGCTTTGTGATTATAAGCTCACCACCTGAGCTAAGTATTGATGAGGCTTCTGACACGCTTGATGTACCTTCGTATTTTTTTACCACGTCTGAAGGATTTGGGACCATGATCTTATTTAATTTCGTTTTCTCAAAAAACTCTAAAGGGATTCCGTGTTTATCTGAAAAGGATCCCAATGAGGTAGGAGATTTACCCCTATCTATGGTCGAGAGATTTCTGATGCTAAGAAAAGACAAACCATTTTCCTTCAACACTTTCATTATACCATCCTCTATGTCATTCTGAGTCGTATCCCAGTGAAATCCCAGCCCTACGACAAGGCTCTTTGGTCTATAAATTACAGATTTACCAATCAGAAGTGAGTCGGTTATAATCCTATCAGAAATGATTAGACCTGCCCTAAAGTTATCTGATTTCAATTCATCAATATCTTCTACAATTGTTACATTTTTTGGTAATTCTTTATTCCACCATTTTGTTTCACCGGTATCCTGATAAACCCCTATTTTTTCTTCATTTACCATATGTGCGCTAACCTTAGTAACGTTTTCAAAATTTTCGATGCGCCATTTAAAGTCGTTGCCTAAAAGATCTACTGCTATTGTTTCATTAACGTCAGCAGCTGTTGTGATTACGGCTGTTGAATTCAAGATATCTGCAATGTGTTTGGATAGAGAGTTGGCACCACCCAGATGCCCTGAAAGGGCACTTATAACAAAGTTTGCTTTATCATCTATAACGATAACGGCCGGGTCTGTCTTTTTGTCTACCAAAAGATTTGATATTAAACGGATGACAGCACCCAACGAAAAAATGCAAATAATACTATCATACTCTTTGAAAATCTCTTCAATCATGATTTTTGTGTTTTTTTCAAACCAGATAATCCCATCAGAAGAATCCTTATGTTTTGATTGGGCATAAATAGAAGCTGATGGAATTTTTTCTTTTATTCTTTTTGATATATTGATTCCATTTTTAGTAATACAAACAATAGCAACCTTGCTGCTCATGCATTACTTTATAAAATTTATTCAAATAATATACTTTGTGTTGATTTGATGGTCTCTAAGAATATAAAAATTCAAATATTGAAACAACAATATTGCAATTGATTTCAGATGACATTAACTTTCTTTTGTAAGAGGAATCGGCATACGGAATGTCCAGGTGAATGGCCAATGGGCGATTCATGTAGCTCGGACCACGACTGCTCTTTTGATGTGAAAATGTCGAAATGCGAGTGCTCCTGTCATGTCTGAGCGATGCTAGTGTCGTGCGACAAACTAGCTTTTAGAATTTTGAAACTTCCATAAGAACTCACAAAAATGAACTTACCGGGGTCAGAAAATTATGGTTTTTTCGATCACTTCTATTTCAAACAGCCACCACATCATCATACCCCGTTAATAGTTTATTATTTATTGATTTCATTAATTCTTTAGCTTTTCGCCTCATAGAATTATTAACCTTGATAAGAACTAGCCCTTCCAATGGTTGACCATAACATACTAGTGAGTTAGTAGGTGCAAAAAAACATACGGGAAGTGTCAATAAATCCTCCTCCCCGACAACCTGCAAGATAAAATTCTTCTCACTTGAAAGGGCAAATCTAATTTTAGTAATTGCTCCCTGTGTAATGGTTCCTGCAGGATTAATACATGAAATTCTAGTTACATCTTTAGCTTTCAAACCAAGTATTCTATCAGCCAAAGTAGCACCTTTTTCTTGCCTTCTCTCAACTCCATCAATTATCGCTAAGTCAGGATATATATCAAAGGAAATAAATCTCTCCGTAGAACGGTCACCTACCGTTATTATCTTGTGTTTAATGCCTGCAATTTCTTTTCTAATTTTTCTTTCTGTGATATCGCTATCTAGAATTAACTTTCCTAATGGTTTTTTTAGTTCTGCAAGAACATCAGGCGGTATTGACACTTTGATGTTCTTTTGATTGTTCGTTTGCTGTTTTTTCTTGCTCTTGTAATTCTGAAGCAATTATGCTGATTCTTCCAGCAACAGTTCGGGAAATTTTGTCAAATATGACTGCCTGATTATCATTTGGTTCTGCAGTTGTTACTGGATTACCGCTATCGCTTGCTGACATTATCTGTTGATGGAGAGGTATTTCTCCAATAAAAGGAACATTAAACTGATCACTAAT
Source organism: Nitrososphaeraceae archaeon (assembly GCA_036277875.1). Classification (GTDB taxonomy): domain Archaea; phylum Thermoproteota; class Nitrososphaeria; order Nitrososphaerales; family Nitrososphaeraceae; genus TA-21. The sequence continues at coordinate 1,380 of DASUMD010000188.1, read as the reverse complement.
TTTCTGACCACCACCAGTACCAAAAATATTGATTTTATTATTACAATGTTGACATTCTAGATAACTCATATTTTCTATAACTCCTATGATAGGTACGTTCAGTTTGTTAAACATGCCTACAGCTTTTGCTGCCACATTCATTGCGACGTCTTGAGGAGTGGTAACTATGATTATCCCGGTTATTGGTATTGTTTGTGCCAAAGTTAGAGGTGCATCTCCAGTACCTGGTGGTAAATCAATTATTAAGTAATCAAGATCACCCCAATTTACATCAGTTAGAAATTGTTTTACAATTCCAGCCACTATAGGACCTCTATAGATTCCTGCTTGTTGTGATTGTTCATAAAAGAATCCCATTGAAATGACTTTTACTCCTTGAGCCAAAACGGGTTCTATTTTATTATTGACCACTTCAGGTGCATTTTTGAGTCCCAGCATTAGAGGAACACTTGGACCGTAAATATCAGCATCCAATAAACCTACCTTTGCACCGGTCTTTGATAATGCCAAGGCGAGGTTGACAGATACTGTTGTTTTTCCCACTCCTCCTTTACCGCTTGCAATGGCAAGTATATTTTTGACACCGGGAAGCAACTCGTCCATTGAAATAGAACGTCCTTCCATGACCCTGGCAGTTACTTTAAGATCTAGATCCTTAATCCCCAGATCCGTCATAGAATTGCGAACCGACTCTTCTATCTCACTATTGAAAGGACAAGCAGGGGTAGTAAGTTCTAATGTAAATCCAACTTTTCCATTGTTAATTGCAAGGTCTTTAATCATGCCCATTGAAACGATGTCTTTATGCAATTCGGGATCTTCTATAGTCTGTAATTTTGCCATGATTTGCTCTATTGAGACCATATTTATGGTACTCTTCCAAAGAATATTTAAATCATACAATGTCACGCATCTTGATACTACAAATCAAGAAATAATGAAAAGGTTCATAAATTGATAATTTAAACCAATTCACAATAAGTAATGTTTGCGATAATACATATGGATGATGTTGTAAGAATACCTCCCAATATGATGAAGAAATCTCTCAATGAGACCACAATGGAAATTCTGAAGGAAAAATATGAGAGTATGATAAATCCTGAATTGGGCTATGTTATTATGATTATTGATGCAAAAACAAATAAGGTCGGAAAATTGGTTTCAGGTGACGGTGCCACCTTCCATAAGGTGTCTTTTAAGGCATTAACATTTTATCCAAAAATGCAGGAAATTGTGGAAGGGGAAATTGTTGAAATTACTGATTTTGGTGCATTTGTAAGAATAGGGCCAACTGATGCACTGTTACACCTTTCTCAAATAACCGATGATTATCTAAAAAGCGATGTCAAGCAAGGGGTAATAGTTGCAAATCAATCA
>DASUMD010000187.1:0-2904 GCA_036277875.1 Nitrososphaeraceae archaeon | reverse complement strand
AAATACTGAGCTGAAGAAAAATATTTGATACAATGATCGGAAATGAATGGCCCATAGCGATTTTCTTGTCAGGAAAGCAGAATGCTCTCTAGGAAGATAGTATTTCCTTGTCGAGGTATCATATTTGATAATATTTCTTGTTACCATTGCACATTCCACCTTGCCATTCTCTAACATATTGTTCATTAAACTTGGCGGCTATTAGTATTCAGAAGGTGTGAAGTTATTTCATATTCATCCAATTTCTTTCTTCAAGATATCCTATGAGCTTTGTCATCTGTTCCACTCTAACTTTACCTCCAACATCGTTATGACAAGTCTTATAATGCTTCAATAATAGTGAATGTTCCTCTTCAGAGAGACTACCTCTTTCCTCGATTAGATCAAAAAATATATTTTCCTTTTCAGTGTGTATAGCTATGAATACTGAGTATGCATTTAGGAATCTCGCAACCCGTTCTCTTGAATCAATGCCACCATCCCATGATATTAGACTCTGGGCCAACATCTTTGCGATCCGTCTACCAAGTTCATGTTCTATCAAGAATTTTCGAATATCTTCAGAAAAGTTATTCTTATCATTCACTTGTGGAAAATACGCTTTCTCTTCCTTGCCATGGTGGAATTTATCTACAAACTCCTGAATAAGCAAGGATATTATTTTGATATCTTCTGTCGGAATATCCTCATTGTCATATAATAGATCAGAACACTTCTTTGCTACCTTACCAAGACGATTTACTAGAATATGGTCTTGTTTTAGATCCTTGGTGGCATTCAAAGCTATTCAGGACTTATTAGTCATAAGATAAAAAAATATCAAATTTTAAGATACTCACAAACCATGACAAGAAATGCTTCGGGTATGGCCACATTGCTTATTAATATTTATTTAATATTCAATTCTCCTCCATAGTTTATTCAACTTTTGAAAATAGTTGTATCCTGCGACCTACTTGGGGTTATAATTTAAACCTACAAATATGATTAGTTTTCTACTATCACATATGAATGGCCAAACGTCAGGAAATAGTCAAGAAATAGAACCTACTGAATTAAAAAAGAAAATAGATAATCATGAGAATATTTTTATTCTGGATGTTCGTACTCCCCAAGAATATGATGCTTGGAAATTGTCCTACGAAAATCATCAAAATCCCAAGTTAATTCCCGTTGATCGTTTATTTTTGAATGATTCCAATTTACTAAGGGAGATTCCAAAAGACAAAGAAATTGTTACTCTTTGTGCTCATGGAAATAGGTCAATGATGGCGGCAAGGTTACTCAACCAATTAGGATATAACGTAAAAAGCGTTAGGGGAGGAATGGCAGGCTGGAATAAGGTTTACGATGTTGCCGAAGTTCCAGTTCCTAAGGAAGCTCCATTCAGAATTTGGCAGATAAGAAGAATATCAAAGGGATGTATGGGATATATTGTATCTTCAAAAGAAGATAATACAGCTGTGGCGATAGATCCAAGTCGCGAGATTTATGAGGCTTTTCTGAGTGTTGCAAGGGAGAATGGATTGAAAATAATAAAGGTAGTTGACACCCATCAACATGCCGATCATGTTTCTGGAGTAGCAAAGTTAGCCAGAGCTATATCTGAAGAAGGAAATATGGAAACCCTAGCTTACTTCAGCTCCCTTGAAGAATACGAAAGCGAAAATACAGAAATTAATATCCGCTATCTAAAAGATGGAGATGAGATAGAGGTATCAAAGAAAATTTCGCTAAGAGCAATTCACACGCCCGGTCACACAAATGGTAGTATTTCCTTTTTGATAAAATATGCTAATGATACTGACGGAAAGAAAAGTACAGAAGACCCGCCACATTATTCATATTTATTCACTGGAGATACGTTATTTGTTGACAGTGTAGGAAGACCTGACTTGAGAGAAGAAGCCAAGAAATATGCTTCACTTCTGTACCAAACGTATCATCAAAAAATAGTCAATTTGCCAGAAAATACTTTGATTCTCCCTGCTCACTTCAATGCAAGTTCAATTGCATTAAAGCACGCAGAACCCATATGTGAAACAATTGGTTCACTAAAGAAAAAAATAAAACTTCTCTCAATGAATGAGGATGAATTTGTTCATCTTGTTACTGACACTTTGCCATCAAGACCAATGAACTACAAGACAATTATAGATATCAACAAGAGAATGCTAGCTTTTGATGACATGCAAATGCCTGATTTGGAGGCAGGTCCTAATTCCTGCGCCGTATCTCTAGAACCAAAATAATCTATCTCCATTTCTTCCTGTTACTCTAGTGCCAGAGGTATGAAGTTAAACCCTGATCTGTTTTTCTTGCTGAATAGCTTTACTGTATAGGATTGTTGGTAACGTTAGTTTGACCTGATTTATTTGTATTATCTACTATCTTAGCCTCTCCACCGATGCCGTCGATTTCCACTAAACCCTTCGACTTCAAGACTTCGTTAAGAATGGTAAGATCATAGATGCCAGACAGATCGGGTTCAGTTTTTCCAAGAAATCCTACACTAAAGGCATCCTTTGCGGATTTGAACAATGATTGTTTTATAGGGTCGTTTGTTAATTCCAATCTAGAAAAGGCCTCGGTAAGCTGATCTTCTGGGATAGTCTGTCCGGTCAAACTTTTTAGCTGCGTATTGAAAGTAGTTAATGCCTCTTCTTTATGGGAATTTATCCACTGTGTCTCATTAACATGCGCAGCTAATAATTTTCTTATGACATCTGGATTTTGTTGAAGATATTCTGGATTAACAATTATGTTTGCAGTGACAAACTTTCCATCTGGCCATAAGGTGCGTTCATCCAGAAAGAGTCTGCTATTTCCTTCCTTTATCAGCTTTTCACCCCACGGTTCAGGAACCCAGGCACCATCAATCTCTTTTTTTAGTAATAATGTCAA
>DASUMD010000186.1:0-4309 GCA_036277875.1 Nitrososphaeraceae archaeon | reverse complement strand
ACCATGATAGTAATTGAAGGTCAGGCAGGAAAGGATAAAAAAAATCAACCAAACATGTTCTGAATATTTTTAATATTTTGAACAAGTGTGGATACCTCGTTTGTGGTATTGAAAAAATGTGGAGATGCTCTTACCGCTTTTTTCTTTCCCCCTCCAACTATATCCCTCTCTGCAACAATTATTCCATTTTTTTCCAATCTGGATACCATAACCTTTGGACTCACTGAATCTATGGCAAAAGAAACAATTGATGACCTGAGCTTCTCATCTTTGGGTCCAAATATCGAGATACCAGGTATCTTTCTTATCTCCTCTATTATTTCATTGGCCACTTTCATATTCATTTTTCTTATTTCATTTACACCCAAGTTTTGAATGTACTTTAAGGAGGATGTAAGGCCAGCAATTCCAAGATAGTTTCTAAAACCTGTCTGAAATTTTTGGGGTGATTCAGAATAAACTAGATTTTTTTCACCAGTAATAATTGCAGATTCCCCTCCAATATACTTGGGAGTTAGCAGTGAGGCAGATTCTTTCTTGCAATAAAATATCCCAATCCCAGGTGGACCGCATATCCACTTGAAACCTGGAAAGGCCAGGAAATCACAACCAATTTTTTTTACATCCACGTTAATTGTACCAACAGACTGAGCAGCGTCTATCGAATACAGCAAATTTTGCCTTTTTGCAATTTTGCCCACTTCTTCAACTGGCATTATCGCCCCACTATTATAAAGAACGTGACTCAGGGTTATGAGCCTTGTATTCTTGTTTTTTGCGATTTTATCAATTGTGTCAAGATCGAAGAACCCGTTTTTATCAATCTTTATCTCTTCCAATTTTAGACCATACTTTTTAGAAATATTCAGCCATGGGATGTAATTAGCATAGTGTTCATGAAGACCACCTCGGGCAATAACAATGTCGGATTTTTTCCACTTAATACCTGATGCTACATAATTTAATCCCTCGGTAGTACTTTGAGTGAAGATTATTTCTTCTGGCTCACAGTTGATGAGCTGGCTTAGAATAGTTCGAAGGTCTTTCATTAGTAATGTAATGTACTCTTGAACAGAGCTCGAGTCAGGGCCTTCATCTGAGCATCTCACTAGAAAATCAGTAATTGACTTTATTGTGGATAATGGTGTTGGTGCAAACGATCCGCAGTTCAAATAGATCTTCTTTTTCGTAACTGGAAAATCCTTGCGTATTATATCGATGTCGTTTTCCTTTGCTTCATCATAATCCATTATAACCCCTTTTAATAATTCATTATAATAAAATTATGATTTCTGAAATGCTGGACAGCAGAGGATTTAATACGCTGATTTATGATGATGCTTATGCAAAAATATGTCTAATTGCATCGATCATATCGGAATTTCAGAATCAAAGTAATAGAGTCACTCGTGGTAAGATAGTTTACCTGGATCTTGATGCAGCTTTTACTTCTTATGTTAAAGCTGGATTAATTCCCTCCTTGGAAATACAAAGAATAGATGATTATATCTATCAGTCTGATTCAAGCGCTCTGAAAATATATCTTCCGTCTGAAGATATCTTTGATATTATCATGGTTGATATAATAAGATCAATGAATGAATGTTCCCTAATTATTTTTGATTCTATAAATTCATTTAATAATCTTTTTTATGATAAGAGCCTACACAGTCTAAACAATAAACTAAAAATTGGAAATCTAAATCAATTACTTTATTTTATTCTCATGATGATATTAAAACATGCATCTGAATCTAATATCCCATTTTTGGTAACGAGTATGATTCGTTATAAGAGAAAGGAAGTAGTTACAAGCAACAGACTTCTTAGTAAGAAAAGTTCATTTAATTTTTATGTTAAAATTAAAAATCTTAATGATCTATCAATTACAATTCTCGGTGATCCGAAAGTTAATCAAAAAAATTTGATAATGAAGGATAAGGTTCTGAGATGGACTTAAACAGCTATCTTGAGCTTAACTATACTGAAGCCGACGATCAATGCTATGGTGAGAACAGTAAATCCTCCAGTCATAAATGCCCACTGACTCTTTGGTGATGCTGCCTTTCCTGAATTGTAAAGCAAATATGCACCAAACATTCCCATAAAAAGTATCATAACTATTACAATAGTCTCGCCTATAGTTTGTACTGATCTTGATGGAATAACAAATTCTCTTGATCGCGCACCTTCTATAATTGAATTAACCAATCCTGAAGCAAATGCAAAAAAAGCAACCAGATAAAGTACGGTAGCAAGAGTGATATATTTTGAAGTTCTAGAAAGCATCCAGTTACAAGTATAATGAATAATAATTAAATTTATCGAAAAATTTGTTAACTGATTTTCATTATATCTTTTCTTTATGTTTCTATTTTTCTTGTTGAAAATAGAGTATATTTTTCTAAAAAATTATTTATATTTACTTATCCTCTTCTATATGTGCTATTACTATACTGTCTGCTATACTGCGGTCGACCCCTATTAACTCCTCTGCTATATCCGAATCTTCTCCTACTTTGACTATTGGGGTTAAAGGATCTTTGTCTATTGACTCTATTTCTGCTGACATACAATGTGGGAACTTCAATTCCTATTTCATCATTAAGTCTCTTGACTGATAATTCTGTTCGCTTCAAAATCCTTGCAAAATCTTCATATCTACTACTTGAAACTAATGAAATAGCTTTGCCACTTCCACCTGCTCGTGCTGTTCTGCCAATTCTATGGAAATAAACCAATGGGTCTTCAGGAATATCATAATTGATAATATTTCCCACGGCCGGGACATCTATGCCCCTTGCAGCAATATCTGTAGCAACAAGTATATCATCACTTCCATTTTTGAACCTGTTCATAGAGTAATCCCTCTGTCTTTGAGATAGATCTCCATGAATTGTAATAACTCGAAAACCTTCTCTGTTCAAATCATCAGCTATTCTCTGGGTTCTTTGTTTTGTAGCAACAAATACAATAGTTTGTTGTCCTTTTTCCCTATTTCTGATAAAATTACAGAGATGCTTGAATTTTTCTCGCTCTTCCACAATGAGATAAGACTGATCAATAGTTTCTAAACTAATTTCGTCTTCATTGAGCCTAATTTGTTCTGGGTCTTTCATATATTCTCTAGAAAGTCTTATAATTTCAATAGGCATTGTTGCTGAAAATAGGCATGTCTGCCTTCTTTCATTTACATAGAAAAGTATGAATTTTATGTCATCAATAAATCCCATATCAAGCATTCTATCAGCTTCATCTAACACTACAAAATTTACATCTTCTAATTGAATCGTACCGTGTTTCAAGTGATCAATTAATCTGCCCGGTGTAGCTACAATAACTTGGATTCCTCTTCTCAGCTGTTCTTTTTGTATATTAATACTCTGTCCACCGTAAATGGCAAGGCTCCTTATTCCCATATATTTTGAAAATTTCCTAATTTCACTTGTAACTTGTATGGCCAGTTCTCTTGTTGGAACAATAATTAATGCCTGGATTGGCCCCTTTGACTTTACTTTACTTATTAGAGGAAGACAAAAAGCAGCTGTCTTGCCCGTACCCGTATGTGCCTGTCCTATCACATCTTTCCCTTTTAAAATAAGTGGGATGCAATGTTCTTGAATAGGAAAGGGCTTTTCCATTCCTATTTCTTTAACCGCCTTTACTATAGACGTATTTAGACCTAATTCTTCGAATGAAACCATTTTTCTAATTCACATTTTGTTTTGTATTTGACAAAAGTTACGGAAGATCTGGAAAGATTTTTTGTTTTACTTAACTTATCTGCCGCACCTTAAGTTAAGTTAATGAGCTTTTATGGGAGATATAAGTGTGATGATAAAAAAGTTTGATCATGGTAATTGAAATTAACCCTTTCTCTCAAGTCTCTATTCTGCACGACCATTAAATCTGATGAGTATAGGTTAGAGTTGATAACTTAAATTCTACACAAGTGATAATAAAAAATATGATGGAGGATCAGGGTCAAAATCAAGATGTGCAGGAGAAGAAACTACGCGGTTCTGGTGGATACGTACTTGCGCATGTTACAGATGAAGAGCAAAAAAAAGGCAATTTAGGAGGACCGGAGTTATTTCTGGCAGGGATAGGAAGGCTTCCTTCTGACAGGTTTGTCAAGTATCATTGTAACAAATGCGATAAAGACTACGAGGGATCACCGAATATCAATTTTGAAAATCCTAATGAAGATCTTGGTGAAGGCGTGACACTCTATGAAAAGGGCGAATACAAATGCAATACTTGCAAAAGTATAATTGCGCAGTATAGAAAATTTGATGCTCCAGAAGAT